>JANMNK010000204.1:0-1933 GCA_031373875.1 Pirellulaceae bacterium
TGACTCGCGGCGCGGGGTCTTTAGGACTTGATCCCAATCGTACTAGCAATCCCCAAGTGATCATCATCGCCGATTCGATCTCGCTGTACCCCTCGGAATACTATGAGCGCGGACTTGAGTTGATTACTGCAAGCACTATTCGCAATCATCCTGCCGCATTGAATCCACGCATCAAGTCACTCAACTACCTAAACAACATCATGGCGAAAATTGAAGGACTCCAAGCTGGCTGTGTTGAAGCTCTTATGTTAAACCATAAAGGTGAAGTCGCAGAATGCACGGGTGATAACATTTTCGTTGTTCGGCGCGGCATACTCCAAACTCCGCCGATCGACGCAGGAATACTTGAAGGGATTACCCGCAACGCCGTTTTGGATTTGGCAGCCAAGATGGGAATTCCCAATCGTGAATGCGCAATGACCCGTCATGACGTTTACGTCTCCGAAGAATGCTTCTTGACTGGCAGTGCTGCGGAAGTCATCCCCGTCGTCAAGATCGATAGCCGACCAATCGGAAACGGTTCCGTCGGCCCCATCACACAACAGTTAATTCAGGCGTTCAAGAAATTAGTTCACGAACACTCCTAGACGTGAAGAGACTCGTCGAAGCCAGTTGATTTCCTCAAAACTTTTCACTCATTTCCAAGCAATATCGAAGGCTCGAATGAACATCAATTTCCTCAAATGCATTCGTGCAATTGTCGCGTCCGTCATTTGTTTCCAATTGGTTGGTGTCTGTACCCCCATCGCGAAAGGACAGGAGTCTCCCGCTATCAACTCGCAGGACAAGACTGCCAAGAATTCCAAGGAGCGAATCCCTCCACCCCGAAAAAAGTACTTGGGTAGAACGATCGCTCCCACGATGGGCTACGAAGGAGCACCCTGGCTTATTCGCGAAACTCGAGAACAAGAAGAAAATCCAACCGTCGTCCTCAAGCAACTGGGTTTAAAGCCGGGGATGGTCGTTTGCGATATGGGTTGCGGAAATGGCTTTTACTCGCTGCCGATCGCGGAGATGGTGGCTCCCAAAGGCAAAGTTTTGGCCGTCGACATCCAACCTGAAATGCTTCAACTTCTCAGTCGACGCTCGGCGGAAAAGAAAATCGACAACATCGATATGATCTTGGGCACAGTGGTCGACCCCAAACTTCCCAAGGGTGAAATCGACATGATCTTGATGGTCGACGTTTACCATGAGTTTTCAAACCCCGAATTCATGTTGGACGCCATTCGTAAATCGCTTAAACCCACGGGCGTCATCGCATTGGTCGAATTTCGCGGCGAAGATCCGACCGTTCCCATTTTGCCGCTTCATAAAATGACCAAAGCGCAAATTAACAAGGAATATAAAGCCAACGGATTCAAACTCGTTTCGGAGTTCGACGGGCTACCCATTCAACACTTGATGTTCTTCGGCATTGACGATAAGTGGAAACCCGATCCAAAGTCGGATGCCAAAACAGAAGAGGACGAGTGATCGCAAACTGTATCTCGCAATCGTGATTGCAGAGCTGTATCGAACTGAGCTTTCATCATTTTTGAGACATACAGCGATTAGCCTAAGTCTCGAATTCTTGCAGTGAATGCCCCGACCGAGAAGGCCTAGAACGTCAGATGCTTCGTGGTAGGTTGACGCGATGTAGCGACCAACGTGCAAAAAAAGCTCGGTGATTCACACCGAGCTTTTTTTCGTTTTCGATTAGTAAGCCTACTTCATAATGAAGCGGGCCGAAAAACTAACTTAGTTCAAATCGCTTGCCCACTCTGAAAGCACGTCTGCGGCCAAGCTGGCAATGACATCGTCGACTTCTGAATCCGATGCGGAGAAGCTTGCGATTTCGCGATCAGCTGAATTTGACGATTGCTGCGGAGCAATCGGGCCATACACTGATCCCACTTGCGATTGCGAGACAACCGAGTTCTGCGAGGCGACA
>JANMNK010000233.1:0-8675 GCA_031373875.1 Pirellulaceae bacterium
ATTTTCGACACTATTCGATTGAATTGCCCGACGACAGTAGCGAAATCAAGTAAATGGGCTTGTGAGACGAAATCGCTCCGGCTCGAATCTATCTAACCGGGGCCGAGTATTGGAGATGGCAGAGATAAGCAAGTTTGGTTCCAACTCTCAGGAAGCGTGAAGATCACACACCGTCCGCATCTGTTTACCCTCAATACTCGGTGGCAGAATAATTGAAGTCAAAGCGAAGCAATTACGTGGGAGCCACGTTGTTTCATACGGTGCGACTGGGATTGCCAAGCGGGCAATGCCGATTCATTTACCGACGCGGCAGGTTCATCATTGCTCGCGATTATAGAGAGCAGTCGATGAATCCTGTTATCGGAATTTTTGGCTGGCTTCGACGGCCATGACGTCGCATCGTTCGTTTTCTGGGTGACCGGTGTGACCGCGTACGTGGTGAAAATTGATGGTGTGTTGCGCCATAGCTTCGTCGAGCGCCTGCCACAGTTCGACGTTTTTCACTTCCTCTAGTCTGCGACCGTCACGCCTTTTCCAACCATTTTTTTTCCAGCCGGCCATCCAAGACTGCATGCCTTGAAGGACGTAGTTGCTGTCGGCATGCAGTTCGACTTGGCAAGGTCTTGTTAGAGCACGCAAGCCTTGGATTACTGCCATCAGTTCCATACGGTTGTTGGTACTGTCCCCTTCGCCTCCAGACCCTTCGCGTTCTTGTCGAGTTGGCCCATCGCGGAGAATGTATGCCCAACCACCGGGTCCTGGATTTCCGCTGCAAGCTCCATCAGTATAGAGTTCGACAAGACGCAGTTTTTTGAATTCTTCCGTCATAAATTACAGTACTGTGGCAAAAATCCAAAATGATAAACGGGGAATTAATCGACAAAGTTCGCGTCACCGACCGACGCATCGGCGCGAAGTGCGAGTTCGGGATGCGAACCGAAATGAATCGGCAGCAGGACTCGGAAAGTACTTCCTTTTCCAAGCTCGCTGCAAACGTTGACATCACCTTCGAGAAGTTTACAAAGTTCACGGACAATCGATAGCCCCAGTCCTGTTCCTGAAAATTCGCGAGTCATTCCATCGCCGTCAGTCGTTGTTGAGCTTTGACGGAACTTTTCAAAGATTATTTCAAAATCGGTTTCTGCTATACCGACCCCAGTGTCGGCAACCGAAATGAAAAACCGATTGCCAACGTCGCCATAATTGACGGTGATTAGCCCACCCTCGGGCGTAAATTTAATGGCATTGGACAGCAGGTTTGTAATGATTTGTTGTATTTTCGTTTGGTCTTGATACACCAGTAGTTCGGTGGTAGACGTTTCAACTTGCAAATCAATATTTTTGTCATCAGCTAATTTCCGAACGACTTCGCACTGCCCTTGGATCAGCGAAGCGACATCGAAATGCGAAGGATGAACCTCCATTTTGCCTGCCTCGACTTTCGCAAGGTCCAGAATATCGTTGATCATTTCAAGCAACAGACGACCGCTCTTTTGAATATTTCCGGCATATCTGCGCTGTTTGTCACTAAGCGAATCGATTCCTTGAAGAACTTCGCTGAATCCGAGAATACTGTTGAGCGGCGTGCGCAGTTCGTGGCTCATGCTCGCCAAGAACTCGCTCTTAAGCCGATTGGCTTCGTATAGTTTCAAATTTGCTTGGGCAAGCTGATCGACGCGTTCGTCTAGTTGTCGATTCAGAATATGCAGCGCCGTTTGCGAATCGGTGACGTGACGCAGCATTCGATTAAAAGCTTCCGACAGTTCATTGAATTCGTCGCCTGTGTCGATCACTGCTCGGCGGTCCATTTGTCCACGGCTGATTTCGTCGCTAACATCGCGTAAGTGACCGAGAGGATTGATAACAAGGCGTTTTAGAATCCAATGCAGGACAAAAAGTGTTATCCCCAGAGTCGCTAAACCAATTGCGATCAACATCGAAAAGGTCCAGATCGTCCACACGCGCGTTTGTTCATACGGCATTTTTACCCGCATAACCCGAAACGGAGAGTTGTATGCGAACCGATCCCGATTCAAGGAATTCACTGTGCTGGTGCCGGGTTTCGCAACGTGGCACCTCAAGCAACGGGGGCGAAATGAAACCGGATGGTAATAGTAGTAGAATCCGTCGAAGGGGCCGGCTTCTTCAAAAATGAAGTTTTTGCTATTGGGGTCCCCCATTTCAAACGCCAAGTCGTCGCGGTTATCAGGATTGGATTTATTGTTAATCGCATTGGACTGTTCGATTTCAAGTAACCGTGAGCGATATGCTTTTTCAATACGCTCTAATAACTCTTGTTCGCGAGGAGTGGACGCATTGATACCGTCGTCCAGATCTTCAAACTCTCCGTCCGTGCTCAATCGCATGAAGTCAAATTTGAAGGGCGAAGATAAAAATTCAGTCCGCAAAGTTTCTAAGATTTTTTCCCTTGTCTCACTGATCTCAATGTTGGAATCAGTATTTTGGGGAAACGGATCGGTCGTCTTGACGCCAATATGTTCCCATCCCACGACGGAAGTCGCATAATCGCGGGCCGCTTGCCGTGTTGTTTCCATCACCAATCTCTTGGCAACTTCCTGAACGGCGTACGACGCAAGGCACAACGATATAAATAAAGCTGTACCAATGAGGATCAAGGATTTGAGTTCTAGACTCCATCCTCGAAGAAACCAATTCAATGGCCCTTTCGCCATGCCGATGCGGCTCCTGATTTCAATCTCGATTTTTCAAAGTGAGCGCCATACAGACCGAATCTTTAGCAAAGTGCGCTATACCAAATATCCTATATGGCAATGTTTCCCAAATCGACAAGGTTTAGGTAGCCCAAACAAGCCGACAAATCTAGCAACGCGATTCGTCATACCACGATTCGTAACTAACAAGTCTAGGCATAATTGAACTGCCAAGCGGGGAATCACCCCATCCTTTCGCCAAACGTACTATTTTTTTAACGAAACAGTGGCATAATCTCTTCAGACGGCCCAGATTGCTTGCGATTAGGACTCGTCCGATTTAGGATTAAAATCTGTTTGTTGAATTACACCCCACATGTTTTGAGAGTTTTCGGGAGATTGGTCAATGTCAAAGCCCTTTCCATACTGGCTACGCCTGCCTATCGTTGCGAGCTTGGCGGTATTGCTCACCTTTAATCCGGCCTTCGCAGGACGAATTCTAAGTTGTAAGGCAAGGAAAGCTTGCCAACCAGTTACCTGCTGTCCAACTACTGTGGATCCCTGTTGTACTGTAGTCCATGATCCATGTGCACAACCAACGTCCGATTGCGGCTGCATGCCATCCAGCGAAGCCAGCGCAACTGGCGTGGTTGTAACTCCCGATAGCTCCGCCAGCACTCCAAATACAACTGCTCCTATGGATCAGCCCAATTCTGCTCATGGTTCCGGAAGTGCAGCAGGTGGTGGTAAAGCATCACAGCCCTCCGAGGTCCCCAAGGTTTCCGACCCTGCTCCCATGCCGGTAAAGCCACCTGTCGAACAACCAGCTCCCATGCCTGTAGAGCCAATGCCCGCTGACCCGATGCCTGTAGAGCCAATGCCTGCTGACCCGATGCCTGCAGATCCCGCACCAGCGGATCCAATGCCACCAGATGACTTGTTCGGCGATGGCGATAAACCTGCCGATCCCGCGCCGGCAGATCCGATGCCTGCAGACCCAATGCCCGTCGATGACTTGTTCGGCGATGGCGACAAGCCTGCCGACCCTGCACCCGCTGATCCGATGCCAGCAGATCCGATGCCAGCAGATGACTTGTTCGGCGATGGCGACAAGCCTGTAGATCCCGCACCGGCCGATCCGATGCCAGTAGCACCGATGCCAGCAGACAATGATCCGTTCGGTGAACCAGCAGCTCCAGCCGGAAACGCTGCTCCAGCAGAAAACGCTGCTCCAGCAGATGATGCAGCGCCACCGGCAGACGATCTTTTTGGTGATGCTGATAAACCTGCTGATGCTCCAGCCGATGACCTGTTCGGCGACCCAGCACCGGCAGATTCGGAAAAACCTGCTGATGCCGACAAAGCCGATGACGTTGATGATCTCTTTGGCGATCCAAAGGAAGACGATGGCGACAAGAAGCCTGTTTCCTTCAAACAAGATGTTCCGAAAGTTAACTTCGCCGAAAACAACAATTTCCGCGGTGCCGAGTTTCGCCAATGGCGTGACAACACCGGGCTGTTTGATGTCAAAGGACAATTGACATTGATATATCCTGACAAAGTCCGATTGCTCAAGGACAATGGAAAATACACAACTGTACCGTTAGATCGACTCAGTCTTGCTGACCGTCAATACGTTCAGTGGGTTGCACTCAGCCTAAGCACGTCGACCGGTTTCAAATTTGTGAACGCTAAGAACTAGGAAGCGATTAAACGGCAAGTCCCTGAACCTTGCTCTTAATCTCTCCCACTCTCCCGAACGGCCTGCGAAATTTTCGCAGGCCGTTTTTTCGTTTATATTTCTAAGAGATTTTATTTCCAGACGAAGCGTTCCCTTAGTTCTTATCCAATCAGGCCGCGGAGTTTGCTGAACTCTTAAAAAATTTATATTCCCCGGACTCCGAACCCGCATCTCAGCCCAGACATCACGAAACAAAAGACCGACGCGATCGAAGACCAACCAAAAACGGTAAGCCCAGACAAGCCAGCCACCCTTGTATAGCTTTGTGAAATCACTCACACGGCAGCACCCCATTTAGAAGAGTGGTTCACTTACCAAACACCAAATATTAGCTTTTCGGCTTAACAGGCTGCTGGTCGGTTTTGGAGCATCGAGCAAACACGACGCGCTCTACCGGATGAGTAATCAGACTTTTACAAATCTCGTAGCTGAGCCTATAGACTCGCTAGAATCTTCATCACACACTTGACCATCGTCTGAATGATTTCAAACCACTATCCCACTACTCCACATGCAGCACAATCCGTTATTCGCTGGATTGAACTCTCAAGTTAACCGTGGCGTTGTATATCGCTGGGTAGGTTGGGGTTGATTCCGATTAGGGGTTTTTGGGGTTGGTAGAATTGGCCTCGGTGGGAGAGTTCGGCGTAGAGGTGGTCGATTTGCATTCGGCAGTTGGCTTCGTGGGCCAAGATATACTTGGCGAGACTTCGCTCAACAATGTACCCGGTCGTGCAGTAGGGCGTTTCTCGAATGCGTAGAAAACTGCCTTGGCGGCCAACCACTTGCAACTTTTCGTTTATCCCCAAGTCCCTTTGCAAATGGATGTAATGAAAAGGCTTGGGCAATTGCGTTTCAATTTCGGTTAAGCCGTAATCTGGATCGGCTTCGAAACAAAAATCGTCTTCCAGTACGCACGCATACGGCAAACCATAATCGACGACTCGCTGCAATATGCGAAGATGACCAAGGTAACATCCAACCTCACCGAGTTTCATCCAGTCTTTAACGCTCGGGTCATGCAGCAACTTTTCCCAGCCCAGTTTCGTACCTTCGACTCCGTCAACGATTTCAAACGGCATGCCTGTCGGTTGGATCAGCCTCAGCGCAGACAAACGCCGCTGTCTTGAATCGGGCAACGACAAGATAAACACGCGCATCATTTATTTGGCCACCAATAGACCAAACTGACGAAGCGAACGGGCATTGCCATGGGCGACAGAGATCTTTGCCCCTTTGCGGCTTTCGATATAACCAGTTGGCGTCACGCGAATTTCGCCGGGTTTGCGATCGTGGGCGCAAAAATTCCATCGCTGATCGACCGCTCGCCATCGATCGCGATTAGTGTGGCAATACATATTCAAACACATTTGATCGCCCCAATCGCTGGTCCCAGAAAGCTGAGGGCCATTTCGCATTGCGACAGCTCGCCGAAAATAATGCAGCATGACGCCAGCAGTCCCCGCTGCGAAACCACTATTCAAGAACGGGCTTTGCTTTAACAATTCAAAAGCTTGACGGCGATATCGCGGATGGCGAATCGTGAGTGACCACGCCGGTATGATTTTGTTTTCTGGGTAGCTTTTCGGTTCGATTACTGCCAGCAGTCGGTCGGGTGTTGCGTGGATTTCTTGCCAAAGTTCGGTCAGTGAATCTTGAAAAATCACGTCGGCTACATCCCAATAAGCGACAGGGGTTCGCGCTGGGCACGACTCAAGCAGCCGCGCAAAGTCAGCAATGCGCCGGACAGGAGGCATTTGACCATTGTAGCTTTGCCAATCCGGGCGAACATTTGGCAACGCTTCGATCCTACGACGTTCGCTTGGAAACAAACCGTAACCAACTGCGGTAACTGTCTGATTGTTGCCGTGGCTACGGAGAGTTCTCAAGAATTGGTGTTCAAATCGATCGATATCCCGTCGATCAAATGCTGCGAAAATCTGCGGTTCGGGATAGTCGGTCTGTACCGCCGGTTGCGAAGGATGCTTGTCTTTTACATGCAAATCAGCGGCCCGCGTCGGTGTTTTTTGGCTTTCGCGGAGATGCGTCGCTTGGGCTTGGTCACAATAACGAATACCGACTTTGTTGTACCGTAAATCAAAACAAGCGCACCAGCATTCGCACAAACTTTCGGTCGCGCGAAAATTCAGTCGTTTGAGCACTTCGCGTCGAAACAAAGTCGCGCCCATCGCCACATGCCCAGCGCGATCGGGCCTGCCTCGATCATTCGAATAGCCTGCAGCAACTGCTCCGAGGGATTCTGATTGCTTCAAATCGTGATGCAGACTGGCGATGCAATCCGCATCGAGCAATACGTCATCATCGACAAACATAAACCATGGTGCAGTCGAGAATCGCTTGGCGGCATTTCGAGCTCGGGCGATGGTCGCCCAGCGGTTGAAGTCTTCATCCCGTGATTCACCTACTTGAAAATGAAGATTGACGCAGACGTTCCGTTGACTGCGGATCGATTCCACGACACGTTTCGATGGAAGTAGTCCCGGACGATGAAGTATGACGACATCGACAACTTCGGCGACGGCGTTCATCACGATTTCAAATCATCACCAGGAAAAGGATAATCCGGGAAATCATCACATGGTTGTATGCAAACATCGTCTTCATCGCAGGCTCCAAAGTACATGTCGCACGTATCGCATGGCATGCCATAACCATCATCGCATTCACAAGCCATCGCGCATAAATCATCGCAGGGAGCACCGTAGCAATCATCCAAATCACAAGGCTTGTAACAGTCGTCATCGTAATCCCCCACCCTACACGACGCGATTGGACCGGTCTGCCTTCCCGGCCACGGGTTGTAATGGTTATTGGATGTATCGCCGGGAAGCGGCGGATAATACTGGGCGCTTTCGGCTGCCGTCATTCCGGCGGACACGTGTAGTAGGCTCGGCTCGTTCTCCGGAACAAACACAATTCCGTAAACAGGCCGGTTCGAAGAAAGCCGATGTTTGAGCGAGCACAGGACATCCGCTCCCAACAACCACTCGCCATCACCGTAATTGACGTGACGTGGATCGCGTGGCAAAAACACCGCACGGACACCAGAAACGAAAACTCGGCGAGTCAATGTCACGCGTGGCGACGGCGTTTCGCTAACAAATAACACTTCGCGACGTTCGCAATTTTTCAACGGTAAATCGATACATCGCAGCTCCAATCGTCCGACTTGGGGAAACGTCGCTGGAAAAGTAATTGTTCCAGCCAGTTGCAGTTGGCGGTATTCTTGGTGGCTCAACATCATGGATGACTCAACTAATTTAAAGTGATTAAAACGATCGACAACGACGCGGACAAGGAAGATGAAAATGCTTGGGCGAAATTGCTTTGCCAAACAAAGGTGTTTGTAGGCTGGCCCTTGGCCAGTTCTAGACCTAAGTGTAGTCACAACCAAAACTACTTGACTAATGTCCGTGCGATTCGGAACGACAAATAAACCCGATTATCTATCGCACGATGGTCGTCGCGATGGCCGGCGCGGGCATCTAGAGGTTGATACATTACGGCACCGCCACGAGTTGCGATGGGGTCCCCTGCATCTACAACCAAATAATTGATTGCCGGATCACGCTCTATTTCTGCCGAGGGCCATGGATAGGAATCCGCACGATTTTGGCACCATTCCATCGCATTTCCCAAGATATCGAATAGACCGTAGTCGTTGGGAAGCAACGAGCCAATGGGACGATTGCGGTATCCCGAATTTTGGGCTGTATATGCGTAGTGATCTAGCAACTCTGGCGCGAATCCAAAATGCCTGCCCGACGCATAGCCACCTCGAGCGGCGAACTCCCATTCCGCTTCGGTTGGAAGCCGATATCCAGTGCGAAGCAAATAGTCACTTGGTAAGGTCATGCCCGGTTTAATATCTGCCTCAGTTGGAAAGCACATTTGGGACTCGGGCATCCCTTCTAACTCACTCAACCATCGACAATACTTGGCTGCGTCGAACCAATTGATCGCGATCATCGGGCAATCGGTTGTCGGGCTATAGTCTTCAGGGTAACTCGCAGATTTGCGATACCTCAAATATTCTTTGACAGAGATTTCGTGGGAAGCAATTGCAAAGCGTTCCGTGATGCATACCGGAAATCGGACTTCCTGACCACCATCGCGTCCTGGCTCGTTTCCAGGCGAACCCATCAATTGAAATCCTTTCGGCTCAAGGATAATCATTCGCTGATTCTCAACCGTAATCAATTCGTTTGTTAGTGGCTTATCAAAGTTAACCTGCATTCCCC
>JANMNK010000245.1:0-2845 GCA_031373875.1 Pirellulaceae bacterium
TGCCGTGACCGCAACGATCGGGATGTGTTTTCCTGTGCCTGCTTCTTTGCAACGAATTTCAGTGCATGCTTGCAACCCGTCCATGATTGGCATTTGAACATCCATCAGAATAACATCAAAATCTCCCTTAGACCAGCAATCGACAGCTTCCAGACCATTTTCAGCCACCGTCACTTCGTGCCCCCATCGCTTGAGCAAACCAATGGCTAATTTTTGATTAGCGAGTCCATCTTCGGCTAAGAGTATTTTCAATATCGGCATTTGAACGCTATCGGGCTTCGTGATGATTGGCAGTACCGTATTCGCATCGATGGTTTTCGTCAACGCTTCGAATAGTTCGGATTGCTTGATTGGTTTGTACAGAAACTCGGAGATGTTAAGTGTCGTGCACTCGGACTGTGCAAGTCCAACGCTCGAGCTGAGCATAATAATTTTCACGCCACCGAATCGTTCGTCTCGGCGGATATTACGCACAAGCATCGCTCCATCCATGTTAGGCATTTGATAGTCCGTCACAAGCAACGGCAAGTCGACGGCGCCTTTCTGATTTGCGGTCGCAGTCAAGTAAGCAAGGGCTTCGTCGCCAGACTCGACAGCGTGAACTTTTAATCCCCATGCGGACATGACCTGAACCAAGATGCGTCGATTGGTTGCATTATCATCGACCACGAGCACGGGAGTATTCTGAAACTTCGAAGTATCGAGAACCGACTCGATAGCAGAATCTTTGACTAGGCCCAATTGAATCGTAAAACTGAAAACGCTTCCTTTTCCAAGCTCGCTCTCTACCTTCAGATCTCCATGCATCAACTGCACGAGTCGCTGTGAGATGGCAAGTCCTAGCCCAGTTCCACCGAACTGCCGGGTTGTCGATGCATCCGCTTGTTCGAAGGCTTCGAAGATTTTTTTCTGATCATCGGCGGCAATCCCAATGCCGCTATCGGAGACACTGAACTCCAGAAAATCCGAATTCTCACCTTTCTTGCTCAACGCTACACTGACCAATATCTCCCCATGTTCGGTAAATTTTATTGCGTTGCCTACAAGATTGAAAATGATTTGCCGAAGTCGCGTTGGATCGCCCAAGACGAAGACGGGGACTTGATCGCTGCATTGCCAGATGAGTTCGAGACCTTTTTTGTGAGCACGAACTCCCAGCGATTTCAGAGCACTTCCCATCACTTCGCGTAGATCGAATCGGACTGACTCCAACTGCAGTTTGCCGGCTTCGATCTTTGAAAAATCGAGTATTTCGTTGATGATGGCGAGCAGCGATTCGCCGGCTTCCATCACACTCAAAAGATATTCCCGCTGATCGGAAGCAAGCGGGGATTCGAGCACCAATTCGGTCATACCGATAATTGCGTTCATGGGAGTGCGAATTTCGTGGCTCATGTTGGCCAAGAACTCGCTCTTCGCCTGATTGGCTTTTTCCGCAGCGAGTTTCGCTTCTTTCATAGCAATTTCCGCCATCTTGCGATCGGTCACATCCCAACAGATCGCTTGTGTCCCAATGACCGCGCCGGACGCATCCGTCACTTGGGTCTTGAGAACTTCAAAGTAACGATGTTGTTCGGCATCGACGTGATCCTCGACATCTTCGAACAAGGTCCCGGACTGTACGACATATTGGTCATCACGCCGATATTTTTCGGCCAATTCGGTTGGATAATGGTCAAAATCCGTGGTGCCTTGTATATCCTTAAGGGGCTTGCCGAGCAATTCGCAAAAGCCATGATTCGCAAATGTAAAACGACCCTCGAGATCTTTGCGAATCAAGTAAACAGGAAGATTTTCGACAAGCGACAAGTACAACCGTTGCGAGCTCTCGAGCGCTTGCTCTGCCTCGATCTGCTCGGAGATATCCACGATGGACCCAGCCATACGCGTCGCGCGACCTTCCGCGTTCCAGACGGCTTGGCCTCTGGCGTGAAACCAGCGGTAGTCTCCGGACTTGCACTTCAAACGAAATCGAACGCGATACGGTTGGTGTCCTTTGATGTGCGCTTCGACAGCAGCCATGGTTGGTGCCACATCGTCTGGATGCAAACGCGTCTTCCAAGCGTCGAGTGTATTCTCCATTTCGTGGTCGGCAAATCCGAGTAACTCTTTAAAGCGAGGCGCATAATAGACTACGTTGGTATTGATATCCCAATCCCATAAGCCGTTCGAAGATCCCGCAACCGCCAACTCAAAACGCTCTTCGCTGGCACGGAGTGCTCCTTCGGCCTCCAGTAGCTTCGCCGCGCCCCGACTGGCATTCTTTTGCCAAGAGTGGACATACCGAACGACAATAATAGCGCCCAACCCAGCCAACACGAAAAACAAGACTGTCGCAATCGCTTGCGCAACAGATCCGATGGCTTCGAGGGAAATGTCGCTGAGCATATGGCGGTTTAAGACCTGTTTGAGGGGGTGGAGGAACGAACTTCTATTAGCTCATGAAATGGAATTGTCAGGGATAGAATAACAAGCAGTTGCAGACAAGAGTTTCAAAAGAGGTGTAGGCTTGGCACCATTTGTAGGTTTTGAAGGGACGACCTAGTTTCGAGTTGGCAAACAATTCTAATGGAAATTTTACTTGGAAACGACATCGCCTACCTCAACTGTCCACGAAAGAATTACAAACAAGCGGGTGCGGTAGACGCGGGAAATGAGACAATTGGCCGATATCCAACGCAAAACAGCCGCCAAGTCTTGCCCAAGCTGCCTTTTCCAACAAGACAAGGCATTGAAAAGGGCAGGTCCAATAGGTTCGACAGCCTGCTGATACATAACTGACTACGGAGAGTTGATAGCGAGCAGGTTGAAGGTTGCACGAACAAGTCCCCGTTCTTAATTGACC
>JANMNK010000255.1:0-3598 GCA_031373875.1 Pirellulaceae bacterium
GGTTTGAATTTAATACGGCCCAGTGCGGCGGAGGCTGAATGTCTATTGCCATCGTCGATGTTCTTGTCACTCGTCTCAGTGCATTTGCACTTCAAAAAAGTCGCATGCGACTGCGTTGTGGTTTGAGCGAATAAGTCGATCGATTGATTGAATTGTCAACGTGTTTCGAAAGCCGTTGCGGTTCAATTTGGTCGTCAATGTTGGTGCATCTGACCAAGCTACTGTTTATGCAAACGCGTCACTTCATCATAAAGCGCGAGTAAGGCCGTTTTGAGGGTCGAGCCGACGGTGGTTGTTTAGCGACAACTAGAATTGCCAGTTGAAGACAATTAGTATTGCCGGTTTTAGGTTGTTCGGAAGTTTAGGCATGTTTCCGCGTTTTCGTATCAAAAAAGCAACACGTCGTATTGAATTTACAAAGGGCGAGTGCGAGAATTTTCATAGTTGTTGTCCTTTGGGTTTGGGGTTGGAAATTTTGTGACTGACAGTTATCGCTGTCTTGATCACGGGTCCGAGTCGCCAGATTGTATTCAAATGACTCCCACCCCAAACCCAGGACTTACATGGATTCCTTCGTCGAATTAGAGAATTTTTGTGAAGTATCGATTTTCGCTGAAAAAGCTTTTTATCCTGACGACCTGCATCGCATTTCTGTTAGCCGTGTTTATTTTGTTAGATCCAGGCGTGAGGGTAACGATCCGCAATTCGGGAGATTCGACGCTTTATGATCTCCGTGTCCACGTTACTGGCCGAACTACTCGACTTGGTGATGCTGCGGGGGGCTCCATCAAGCAATGGACCGTTCACCCGAGTAGTGAATCGCACGTCGATATTTCTTACAGGCTAGCAGATGGTACATTGATGCGTCACTCTGTCGACTGTTACTTTGAATCGGGTGACCGAGGAACCGTTGAAGCTGAAATTGGGGATGGGCGACTAATTCGTTCATCGTATGAGATCCGAGTCTGGTATTTGTGACACTTGCCGATCTGCAATGTACAATTCAAGAGCAATGTATTCGTCCGAAATACTCGTTCGACCGTTTTTTGACTTCCGTTAAATCAAATGCTCGGGCCCGGTCAGTAGAGTCCTTCGTGCTTCAAGTTGACGTGAACGAATGAATAGAATCTCGAAAACGCTCATCACTGCATTGTGCGTTTCCGGGATCGCCCTGACCTGGATTCTGCCCCAAATCGTTCGAGCAATTCACGACGTATGCGGGATGTCAACAACCCATGAACTCGAGGTACACGGATTGATCGATAAAGCAAAACTTGAAGAACTAAGATCGCAAAAAGGATACGAGAACTTTTCGATCGAACAGAGCCTTCGGTCCAGCGGCGCGACTGGCTTGTATTTGAACTATCAATCAGGAATAGTCACGGCGGTTTTCGGATTAATCGCTGTCATCGTATTTTGCGTGCCCGGTAACAAACCCGTTGCACATCAAACCGCGACTTCGCACGTGGATAATCACTATCGCACGAACATTCCGTTCGATGGAAACGGTGGATCGGAGGCTTCTTGATGGAAAATTGCCTTGCCCCCGCTCGTTCATCGGTGTCGTTCATCGCCCCGAATGATCGGTCCTTTGGCGACGTTTTCCGATTGGAAGAATGGTTCGACTGTCGCGATTGGGTACGCGGACTTCTAGTAGAACATTAGTTGCCTAGCGTCCCGATGTTGCTTCGGCGACGATGTTGCCGCTGCCGGTGATTGCCTGACGACTGTGAATGCTGAATTCTGAATCAGAGTCACTTACTTCGCCCGAACGTTTTCACACCTGCAAGAAACGGGACGACGATTTGATCGCCGTAACTCTGCTGAGCAATTACCGCGATGTTGAGAAAATGCAATTTCATATGAATAATGACAATGTCTTCCTTCGTGAACTTCGTGTCCTTCGTGTTTAAATTCGTTCGACTTTAAATTGCTTGTTCGAATTCCATGCCATACAATGATGGGCAACGTCAACCGGCATGGTGAGCGTTTCATCAATGCAGAACGATCGATGAACAATGCATGGGATTGAAGGGCGCGATCGCGCTTCTTCGATGTGCGTTGCGTGTACTGCTCGTAGTTGGTCAATGTTGTCGTTATCCGAGTGAAGATCGCTATATGAAAAAGTACTCGCTCATGACGCTGCTGCTGACTACGGCAATCGTAGCGCTCGTTGTGTCGCAGGTCGTCATGATGCGTTCGCTGGGTGAAGCCCAACAGGAAGTCAACGCGGCGCGGAAGAATTTTGGCCATATCAAAATCGACGACCCTTCGCTGACTTACGTATGTGGGATAGCAAGAAATGGAAACCAAGTCCCAATATCGGTCCGAATCGTCGTGCCATCGGGAAGTCGTTACGTGCTTCATTTAACAGACACAGTGTTCGACGACCAAACACCAACTGACTCGCTACCTACAACTTCTACTATCGTTCTGAATAATTGGCGAAGTGGCGCTGACACATTACTTAGTTGCGAAATCAAGCAAGAAAGCGGCATTCCGGTCGCAACGGTCCGTGCTGGTGAGGAGGAACTCTTTCACTATAAACTTAAGGGTTGGGTTGATAGCGGACAAATGAAGGAGAGTACATTCGTATCTTCCGATAAACAGCGTTCATTTACCGTGGACCAAATCATCGAAATCACGAGATGGCGTGATCCAGGTACTGGTCGAGGGATTGTGGTCTGGTTAGAACCGCACGCAAGACTGATCCAACGCGAGAACAAAAAATGAAAAGGCGGATAACCAAACGATGAACGCGAAGTGACCGATAGCGATTCTACAAATGAGAGATTACGCGTGGCCAACGAGTTATCGCAATTCGTTGAACTAAGCCGACTGAGCTTTATTTCTTGGCGGGCTTTGGAATATGGGCACGCTCTAACGACGACATGGTCGAGTCGCACGGCGATGCGTTGGGTTGATTGTGGGCAGTGTGAGCGGTGAGCCGATTCTAGATGCGGCGTGTGCAAAAACTAATGAGCTTCACTGGCATTCTGCTCGCGATAAGTTCTCTTGCGAGACACGCTTGTGTCGTTCGACCTAATGTTGGGTCGGCTGCAATTACGCAATTTGTTCGTTGAAACTTGTTGCATGATACCTTACGATCGGCGACTCAATTCGTACCGCGACCACGTTACTTGGGATTTGCAGATTCGTAAAAATCTTGCCAACTCGCATCCGGATTGATACACTGATTTCCCGTTCAGTCATCGCAGCACGATGGGGGACTCCTGGACCAATTGAAACGATCGATCGAATTGCTTCGTCGGCTCAGTTCAACGTCCAGACTATACTTCGAGGTTCAATCCGAACCAAGGGGAACAACTCCCCTCCCCCACGCATCGATTAAAATACGTTGTACGATAATGGTGGTGGGTTGTTTAGGATGTTATGACGTGTGCTATCATGCGTATGGAGGATACTTTATGACCGTCGAACAAGTAATCAATGAAATGACGGCGTTGACGCCAAGCGAGCAGCTTCGTGTAGTTCAGGCAATCTGGGACCGCCTGCCCTGGGCCGTAGGTACGGAACTTACAGCTTACCAGAATGCTGAGTTAGAACGCCGCTGGGAAACTTACAAATCAGATCCCGC
>JANMNK010000281.1:0-14192 GCA_031373875.1 Pirellulaceae bacterium
GCGCCGTCTTCTTCGAGAACCATTTTGAGCCACTCTTGAACATTCGGCGTTCCGTCTTTATTGATGCAGCCATAATACTCAGCAGCGCGCTGAATTTCGTTTTCGATCTCGGCTTGGGTCACTGTTTCTTTGATACCTACCAAGGCTCCTTCGAGCAGTTTGCGATTGATTTCGCCTTCAAGTACCTTAACGCCGTTTCGCTTGATGGCTTCGTCGTAGACCAAGTTCAACGGAATGGGTTGGCGATTGATGACTGCGGCGACCCCCGGATTTTGTTTTTCTAGTTCCGGATTACCGAGCACTTTTTGGACGCTGCTATTTTCGCGAAGCGTACCAAACATGGTCTCGGCCATATCTCGCAGTTTGGCGTCTTCGAGATCGTGACGAATGGTTTGCTGGACCATGGCAATCGCATCGGGCGCGGGCGGAGTCGCAGGAAGATGTCGAACGCATTGCAAGAATAAGTGCATTTCGCCGATCGCGATGATGTCGGAGATTTGATCTTGTTTGAGCGAGAAAGCCACTCTCTCCAAGTCGTCATCACCAGAATATTTTCGAATTGGGGGCAGCATGCCTTCGACGCTTGCGCTGGCGGCGTCTTCGCTGTGTTCCTTGGCCAAGCGTCGGAAGCTGTTCGGATCGGCTTTGACTTGCTGCAGCAGTTGTTGTGCTTTGGACAACTCCTTAACCTCGATCATACGGACCTGAACTTTGGGACCGTATTGGCTTTCGTAAACTCGATTGATTTCGGCATCGGTTATCTGGATCTTGTCGCGAGATAACTCTCGGAGAGCCAACATCGGCCAAACGATGTCGCTTGCATATTGTTCCGGTGTAATATCCCGTTCGTCTTCGATGAGTTTCAAATACATTTTGACATTCAAACTAAACTTCGAAGCGATGCGGCCGATCTCTTCGTCAACCATCTGTTGGGTGATCTGAATGTTTTGTGCTTGGCAAGCTTGTTGGATCAAGAACTTGTTGAGCATGTTTTCCAGAATCGAATCGCCATAACGGACCAAGCATTCTCGGCCAAGTTCGTCGCGACTGATGGCGTGTCCGTTGACGGTCGCAACAACCGAAGGGACCGCTTGGACTCCTGGTGGGCTTGCAGAGTTTTTGTTTGGGGCAGCAATGGGCGCGGTATTGCGTGCTGTAATGACTGGTGTTTTAGGGTTTGAAAGCCCCGGTTTGGTAGCTTGTGCGTTGGCCACGCTCGTCATTCCAACGACCAAGAATCCGAGCGACGCGATGCGTGCGCAAATTAGAAAGCGGCATTGTAGGGTCATGTTAGGTTCCTTCCTTAATCACCAAAATCCATGGCTGTAACGTGTTTGCCTCCAATACTTCGACTCTAATTGTTCGGGATTAGAAACGAAGGTAGGCAAGAGCTCATGCTTGTCAGAGCTGGTCTAGCGTGAATGTAGTATCAGGCAAAATTCGGGGTCAAGCCGAATTTCTAAGATAGCGATTGTCCGAACGACTCGATTGAACCGAAGCACCCCAAGTATTTGTCGCGTCTTTGCTGGGAAAACGGGAATGGAAGTATCCGTTTACCCAATTAAGTGCCGATGAATGCTGGCAATAAATAATTGAATTAAGTGACGAGATCGAACATACGCGACATGAGTCCGCCGGTTGCTTTGCCGCGAGTTTGATAGATGACTTCACCGGGACCCGTGTATCGATTGACCAATCCACCGCCAGAAAAATACGATCCCACAACGTCTTTCGATGCTTTGACCAGTTGAAAGTTTACCGTGTTGCTGAACGCGATAACAAAGCGATTATCGACAACAAATTTTTCTCCCTCCGCCAACTGCTTGCGGATGATGGCTCCATAGCTGGCGCAATACACATCACCAGCGCCCGATGTCTGCATTAGGAAGAGACCTTTCTTGGCCAACATACCTTGAACGCCCGCGTATTTGAAATTGATGGACAAACCGCCGGTACTAGCTAGGTAGCTGCCTTGCGTCAGGAAGTAATTGGATTCTTCGGTCGCATGCAGGTGGATGATATCTCCCAAGTACCTGGGGGCTAAGCTGAGAAAAGCTTCGTCGCGTTTCGCGCGAAAGACGGCCGTGAACATACTTTCGCCGGACGCGAGGTTACGAAAGCCGCCCAACCATTTCGAAGTCGTTTGCGCACCTACTCGCGCCGAAATTTCGATGCTAGTCGACATAGCTAACATCGAATCGGGTTGGGCAAGCACTTCTTCGCCTTCGTTCAGAACGAAGTCCAAAGTTGCATGGCTGGGGCCATGGCAAATGGTATGCTGCATGACTTAACTGGGGTCGTCAACGCCGGGACTCATGCGTTGTTTCATAAAGTAACCCACAGCGCCGACGAGCATCAAACCGCCCAGGAAAATGAACAACGCGACCAATCGCGAGACGCCCAAAAACTCAGCGATCGAGGTCACGATAATGTCATAAATGAGAACTCGGATAAACCATTGAACGATTCCACCGAGTGCACCTCCGCGAGCCGCCAGGAGTTCGAATTTCATGGATGGGTCCATTTCCAAATAATGAAAAGATGAAAGTTATAAAAAGATTAAAAGTGGTGGACTGTTCTTAAATTCGCCAAGTCAATTATTGAGGTGCAAATAGTGGCGAGTATCGCATTTGAAAATAGTTCTCAAACAAAGTATGCTTTGGAAACTGCTTTTCGCACGGAGAACGGAACTGCACCAACACTTCTGCCGAGCAAAAGCACTTCTGCGGAGCAAAAGTCGACGCGGATCCTCCAATCGCACTTGCACGATTCTAGAGCTTAGCAATACCGGTTGCAACTGTTTTCGTCCAATTGTTGTAGCATCCATACAAAATTGCACTTTGCTCGATTGGAGTGCTAAACTAGGCTTGGACTTGCAGCAGAGCTTGGCGGTTTACTAGGAAAAAAGCCCGTGGATATCGATTTCATAAAAGCACCGAGGTGGTTGCGGTGGTCGGTGCCTTGGATGCGCTGGAAATTTAAGCCACGCGACGAATTGTATTTAACGTTTGACGATGGTCCCACGCCTGGTGTAACAGAGCCTATTCTTGAGTTGCTAGATAAATACCAAGCCAAGGCTACATTCTTCGTCATCGGCCAGCGGGTGCAACAGTTTCCAGAGTTGGCTCGCAGGATCGAGTCTGCCGGCCACTCGCTGGGAAACCATACTTACTCTCATATCAATGGCTGGACATGTTCGCCGCGTGAGTACTTGAGAGACGTCGATCGCGCACAAACAAGCATGAGTCAAATACTAAATTCGCCTATTAGTTGGTTCCGGCCTCCATTTGGCCGAATCGGAATTCTTGCCATGTTCGTGTTGATGACACGGTATAAAATCGCCATGTGGGACATTACCGCGATGGACTATCGCGGCGATTTGGACGGACAGCAGGTATTCAATATTGTTGTTCAAAATGCAGGGAAAGGCAGCATCGTCCTGTTGCATGACAGCGAGTTAGCTGCACCGCGCGTACTAACTGCGTTGCCGCAGATTTTGGATTACTACCGTGGACAAGGACTGGCGTTCAAGTGCCTGCCGTAACGATTGCTAGCAATGCAAATATTGAGCTAGCATAATAATTTTTTTATTTAGACACTTGATATTTTACCCTGAGTCTGTTTATATTCACCGCCTTGCAAAATTCGATACGGTGATCCGACGAGCAAACTGATTCTGCAAACGTGGGAACTGGGAGTTTTCACGATAGCAGGTTGAATAATCAAAGCTCGGTATTACCGCGAGGGATCGCCAGTTTTTCTCACCGCCTGGGAGGCAATTACGAATGAGTCGTATTCCACTAAGCCGCGCCGACGAAAATGCCCGCTTGATGAAAGAGCGTTTGGAACTGAGCACTGCCGAGATTGGTTTGACCGTACGTACAACCAATTGTTTAGAAGAGAAGGGCATCTTCACAGTGCGCGATCTTCTCAATAGCACTCCTGAAACGCTTCTCAGCATTTCTAACTTCGGTGAAAAGACGCTTGAGGAAGTCTATCAAGCTCTCGAGAAATTCGGATTCCGTCGGCAATATCGCCGTGCGGCTTGCTTGGCGGCTTAGCAAGAATTCAAATTAGACTTATCTCGGCAAGGATGCTGATCATAGTCACCAACGCGATCGATTCTTCGGACTCGATTTCACCCGGCTGCTATGGACGTCTAATTCAAAATTGCTACAGTCCACTCGTCAGAACAAAACGCCGGAGAATCGATTTTTCGAATTGCCGGTTGCTCGGAATATTGTGAGGGAAGGAGCCCAAACATGAGTGTAAATTTTTTCAATTGGATTCGAGATGGCGTCAAGCAATCGGTGTTGCTCGGCGTCAGCGATGCCATCGAAACGCTTGGTTCGCCAGCCGATCCTAAAGCCATGCATCCGAACATTGCTGCCTTGATGAAAGGTTCCGATGAAAACTCGTCGCGGACCGCAAACGTTGGTACTAGCGCGCCGGCCAACAGCCGAAAACGGCTTGGTCGTTCGTTGCGTGATATTGACGTCAACCCAACAAGCGGCAGCTAAACGCGAATGTTCAGATCAAGACGGCTGCGAGCGCCGCGCCGTCTGATCATGCGGATGGTTCGGCAGACCTCTTGCCTTGGTGAGTTGGCACTTTCCAAGTCACTGAGATCGTCGTTCCCTGATCGGGAATAGTCTGCAATTGGAAATCTCCCGATGTCATCGCAGCCCGTGCTCGCATTCCGGTCAAGCCGAAATGATCTTGAGGAACAGTTTCGGGACGAAATCCGCGTCCATCATCTGCAATGCGGACTTTGACCATGTCGGATTCCGTTTGTACATCGACCTGGATTTGAGTGGCCCGTGAATGACGCAATGCGTTGCGCAGAGATTCTTGCACGATCCGATAAATAGCCAGGCGAACTTCGGAATCAACGATTGCATGATCGATCTGAGGATCAACATGAGCCACGATAGTCGGGACTTCGGATTGCTGTTTCCCATCTTCGATTAGACCGTTAATGGATTCTGCGATCGATTCTTTCTGATGAAAACTATCGCCCCGTAATTCGCCGATCCAATTCCTACCTTCGCGAGTACCCCGTTGCAGAATTTCCTCCACGGATAATAGCTGCTCTTCGGTGACAGCGTTTCCCGATCGTACTTGGTAGCGCAGGGCTTCCAATTGCATGCGAGCCCCGATGAGATACTGCAAGATACCGTCGTGTAGCTCGCAACTGCATTGCAATCTTTCTATCTCAGCCAAATTCATGGCGGACCGCTGCGAGTCAGGCTGGCCGGTCATTAAATATCGCTTTCGTCGAGCTGGTCCACGAGATGATCCAAATGGTCCCACTCCTCTTCGTCATCAAGAAAATAAGTGGCCGGCTGGGCGGGAATGATTGGTCCAGGAACGTTCACCATCGGCTTTGATTCGGTCGACTTGGCAGTAATTGACGCAGGGCCGGGGATGACGGGTAAAGTAACGGAGTTGGATTTCGGTTTGGCGGCCATGCCGATAGCCACTGTTGGTGTATTTAAATCTTTGAGCAGATCGCGCAACGACTGGATGACCGAATCGACTGTTCGGGACGAATCCAATTGCACATGATAAACGCGTCGTGGTGAAGCGGTCCCAAAAGGAATTCTTTCGGCGGTTCCGAGCGTTACGAGATGTCCCGAAAATCCAATCCGTATCAGCTCTTTACCGACGGCGTCACGGTCGACCCAATTCAGCAACACGAAATCGGATCCCAAGCCTTCTAAAAAGAGATGGTCCGTCGAACCCAATTCAATCCTGTCGAGCGAAGCGATCAGCGAAGGATCGAGTCCATTGATGAAAATGAGCTGACCTACAAACGCTTCTTCCATCGCAGTTTGAGCTTGCCCGCGCTGCGCATGTTGCGACATCACAACCGATAACCTTCGTGCCATATTCCACTATCCATCTCGAAAGCCGTGCAACCTTTGAGACCGCACGAGCAAAGTTACATTTTTTATTATGGGATAACTCGCGAAGAGGCAATTTCCCGACATGGCACATTGTAATCCATCCGACGCCATTCGCCGAACGCTACGAAAATCGCTTGTCCTCGACCAAATCATACAAATCAAACAAAGCTTCCCGCAGATTGTCGTCCCATTTACCACGAATCGTCCCCCACTCGGGGCTGGCTAAGAGGCGTTCCACATCGATCTGCCGATTAGCCAACAGTGTCCGCACCACATATTCGGCGCTTTGCGGAGTTACGCTTGTCTGCCACAGAACAGGCAACCCCACTGGTTTGGAATGAGCCGTTACAAGCAAACCCGCTCCGCAGCGCCGCGTTAGCCAACGAACAACATACCGCCGCCAAATCGGCATTTGTTCAAAGCCATCGACAACGACAATCGAATTGCGGTCCCATTGCTGTCGATCATTCAGGACTTGGCGCGAATCGCGCGCTTGGGCAGAAAGCCTAAACCACCGAATGTTTTTGGTTACGCTGGATGCAGGCTTTGACTCATTCAGAAAACGAGATGTATCTGGATTTGCCAAGTCGCGGTAAACTTGGATGTTTCCAATGCGTGGAACGAGCGAATGGAGTAGGGTCGTTTTGCCGGAACCATGCGGGCCGACAATGGCCGCTCGTCCGTGGCAAGTTCCAAAGAATTCCTGAACTAATCTATCGAGAGATCCCTCTCCAAAGAACGCATATTCCAAAGCACCGGGCTCAATGAAGCGAGTCGCAAACGGATTTTCATGAGCCGCCATCTCAAACAACCTCGCGAATCATAATCCAGGTTTCGGTGGCATGATGGCAGGTTCCCAAGTAGCAACACCTTTGACTTTGAACTTGCGACGGAAAACCTTATCACCACAAGTAACATACATCGTATCGCGATCGACACCGGCAAAAACCAAATTCGACGGACTTGTCGGCGAAGGCTTCGATAGAATCAAATTCACGCGACCAAGCTGATCGAGAACTTGCACGCCCAAATTCGTCGCGACATAGTAATTGCCGTTCGTGTCCACTTTCATGCCGTCCGCGCCGCTTCGACTCGTTCCGTCAGGCGAGTGGAGATAACCGTAAGTCTGTCCATGCAGCAGCGATCCATCGGTGTGGATCTGATACGAGTAAGTGAATATCCCATGCGAGTCGGCGACATTCAGCAGCGTTTGATCAGCCGAACAAATCAGCCCGTTGGCATAACCCGCTTCGCAGGCGGTTTCTTTTCTTTTGCCGTCGAATGTGACGTACCAAATCTTGTGGTTCGCAGGGTCCGTGTAATAAAGACCATGCGTGAGAACTACCAAATCATTGCACGGTGCATCGGTAACGAGAACTTCCACTTTGCCCTGCATATCAAAACGCACGATCTGCTTTTTGGTGTACTGGCAACCGTAAAGTTTTCCATCGGGACCCATCATGAGTCCGCTGGTCCCGCCACTGTCGTTGACGAAACTTTCAACTTTGCCGTTGGGCATGACTCGAAAAATTTTGTTCTCGGCGACGTCAGCAAAAAATACAGTTCCATCGGGACCTTCGGCAGGCGCGTCCGTGAATTTGTGACCTTGGCTGACTAGCTCCCAGTCTTCGCCAGGCAGCATGATATCGATTCGCGGTTTGTTAGGAGTACCGGCTTGGATCGGTTTGGGATAGTCTTTCCAAAGCCAACGCATGGCGTCGGGCATGATCGCGGCTCCCTGCTTTCCATTGTGACCGCCTTGGCCCCAAACGTGATTGACTTCGTAACCGGCATACGTCAGAGCCGACAGCATATCGAGGTTGGCAGTCCACCAATCGCCTGCGTAAATGTTGAGATCATGATCGCCGTCCTGTAGGAACACGCGCAAGGGTTTTGGCTCGCACTTTCGGACAAGCGTCGGATAGACGTCGCCGCCCCGCAATCCAACGTACGTACCAATCGTGCTCAATACCCTTCGAAATTGATCGGGTCTTTCCCAAGCGGCCGTGAAAGCACAAATCGCTCCCGAACTGGCTCCACCCAGCGCTCGATCGTTCGGGTCTTGACTGAGCGAATATTTTTTGCCGACTTCGGGCAATATTTCCTCGATCAGAAACCGCGCATAGCGGTCTCCTAACCCATCGTATTCGTAGCTGCGGTTATAGCGAGCTTGCGATTTTTCATTGGGGGCCGGGACAACGCCCGGTTCAATAAAAATACCAATCGTGGTAGGCATCGAACCATCGGCGATCAAGTTATCCATCACGGTGGGGAGTCGCCACTCGTTGGCGCGGCCCAGCCCGTCTTGAACGATGAACACACAAGCGGGCTTAGTTGCATCGTACTGCTTGGGGATATACACCCAATACTTGCGATTGGTACCCGGGAAAATTTTGCTTTGCCAATCGAATGGTCCAAGCATTTCCCCGCGCGGCACATCCGGCTTGGCAACCGAATCGGGATGTTCGGGATAATTTTCTTCTTGGCCAAAAACCGAGCAGCAAAAAACGCATGCTAGCAAGCATGACAACCAAGCCAATTGTTTCATGGTGTAAGCCTCGACGAAGACTTTCAAAAACCGACGCAAGCTCACATTGTAGCCGGTTTTCCTCGGGGAACTTGGCATAACCAGGGCAGTGTATCCACGAAAAGAGACAGCAATCGCGAATCGCCGCCTCGACACTGCAGCGCTAGACTTTCTTGTTTGGAATACGACTTATGCCGAATATTCCTTCAATTCTGAATTTGCCGCAGGACGATGAAGGAGGAAGAAATACCGCAAAAGCGATCGACCTCGCAATGCCTGCACGACGCGTGACGGCTGATAGAAAAATCGTTCGCAGTAAAGTACACCGAAGGGGGCAGACCTAAATGATTCGCAAGACCATTCTTGGAGTGTTATGCGGTTTGGCTTGCTGGACCATGACCAGCCAGTCGAGCGACGCACAACAACCACAAGCGTTCGGACAGCAATGGGGTGGTGCCGCGAGCAGTCGCGACTACAACCGGTTCTACCATTATCCGTACGTCTATTACCCACAGAACTTTTGGGGCAACGAGTACTATCGCAGCAGCAACAGCATGTACAATCGTTACCCGCCCGAGATGCAAATCCCCGTATACAACCGTCAGTGGTACAACGCTTATCCAAGCAACCACCGATATCACTGGGGACACCACTTCATACTCGACGTGTTCTAGTGAAATTCGGTCGACCAAATCGTGAATCTCGATCTGTCTCGACCCTGAAAATCTAATGTAATTACCCCAGTTGGCTAACCAAGTAGCAAACTGGGGTTTTTTATTTCGTAAACCAAATTCGAAATCAGTATCGCTTTGTGCCATAATGCGCTCGTGCTGGGTGAATTCCGAGCACAGCGTTCCTTCTGGCGTCGCTTACGACATTTGCCCGGTTCATCGATGTTCCAACAGTAGTTTCGAAATTACGCATGGCGGAAAAAGAGAAAGTCAACCAGCAGTCCAATCTTGGACGATGGATCGCAAAGACACTGCGCGAAGCGCCAGAGCCCGTCTACGTTCTCGATTCGCAAGGACGACTGGCGTTTGCCAACGATGCCTTGGCGGCTTGGCTCGGCGTCGAGCTTGACCAAATCGTAGGCCTCGACTGCAGCCAGTCGGTATCTGCAGACAACCAGCCACTTCGGCAAATTGCATCAGCGCTCGCCGCGCCGCGCCACCTCTCACGCGAGTCTGTGTTTGAAAAGACAATTCAACTCAGCGAAGGTTCCGAGCCTGCTCTGTGCATGGGCGTTGCGCTGGGCTCGACGCCAACAGACTGGTTTTGTCGTGTCGTCATCCAGCCAGACGAACACGCCAAGCTCGCGAAACCCGAAGTTCCCGAAGAGCATGTTCAGCAAGTTTTGACCAGCTTGCGTGCAAGTTACAGTCGGCTTGACGGATTGCACAGCCTCGTCGGGGCAAGCCCCGAATCCAAGCGTGCTTTGGCTCAATGTCAACTAGCGATCGACTCTACCCAACCATTGCTGATCGTCGGACCGGTGGGATCAGGTAAGAGCGAGTCCGCGCGCGCGATATTCACAGCGCGACTGAGGCGGCTAGGCATTACCGACCTCGAAGGGCGTCTGCACCCGATCGATTGCCGTTTGATGGATGCATCGCTCCTGCGCAACATGATGGAAATGATACAAGAAAGTCACCGACAAGCGAAACAAAATACGGTAGTGCTCGAACGCATCGACTCGCTGCCCGAAGAATCACACGACTTGCTCCAAGCTGCCATTCGACAATGGACCAAGATGGTATGGATCGCAACCAGTCGCCATAATGCACCCCAAAACTTGTTTCCAGCAAGCAAGACTTGGCGGAACATCGTGACCAGCATGTCTACCGCGCGCGTCGACATATGCCCGCTAGTCGATCGGCCGGGAGACATCCCAGTCCTCATCGAATCGTTGATGCAGCGAGTCCTTCAGGAATGCAAACGGCTCACCCCCGTGCGATTTTCCCATGATGCTATGGAGATGTTGCAATCGTACACTTGGCCAAACAACGCTCGGGAATTACGTCAGGCGATGCAGTATGCCATTAGTCAATCCGAAGGCAGTGTTCTTGAGCCCAAACATCTGCCGCTGGCGATTCGAACTTTCGCGAGTAAAGAACTGCAAGCGGATCGGATGGAGCGGCCTGTAGACTTGGATGCCATGTTGACCGATTTTGAGCGCGAGATGATTGAACAAGCCATTCAAAAATTCCCCCGCAATCGTGCGGCAGCCGCTCAATGGTTAGGCATCTCCCGCAGCCGACTCCTGCGAAGATTGGAACAGCTAGGACTGGCCGACAAGTTCGCTGTGACAGAAAAACCAGACAAATCAACTGACGAAACGCCTGTGGAATTCATTCCCGAACCCGAAATCGATACGGAAATCGATTTCCAACCCGCGCCAGACGAGAAATGAACATGCCCGCCGAAATCCTTCGTCGCAAAAACTGGCGTTCAGAAATGGTTCCTCGTTGGACGATTGTTGGTTTGTCGCCCACAGATGCTGCTTACTGGATGCACCACATTCGTCAGCAAGCAAAAGTCACGAGTCTGTTGGTCGAAATTCACGCGGCGACGACTTTGCCAAGTCCACTCGACCAATCCGTTCGCGTTCTCGTTGTCGCGGGTGAAGAGGAGTCTTTTGTCGAATCGTGTCAATCAGTTCGAAGCGTGCGCAAGGCAAACTCCGACTTGCCGATAATCGTCTGGCTGCCAAAGCTTGCCGATCGCTGCGGTTCCGTTTATCTCGAATCCGGCGCTAGCGTCATTATCACGCGCCGCGAACAAACCCCGATAGTCGCCGCCCGACTCATGCAAATCACAAGCCTACCAGACAAGGTCGTTACCACAAAGTAACCGCCGCAGTCGACTCTCTAAATTACGCTAAGGCAATCACGGTCGGGGAATGTTCAGCAATCGCGTGCCTTCTTCGAGGAGAAAATCCACGTCCTTGAACGGTTCGAATCCGATATCTTGCCAAACTACGTCGCCTTGGCGATCTATGATAAAGGTCCCGTGCAGTGGCTGGCCTTCGAAATCGTCGAAACAGCGATAAGAGCGGAACACGTCGAGGTCCGGATTAGCTAATAGCGGAAACGGAATCGGTTGATCGTAAGCTTTAAATCCCGCTTGCAGCACGTTGGGCTTTTCCGTGCTGACGGCGACTACTTCAAAGCCCGCTTTGCGAAGCTCTTCGATTTTTGGCGTGAAGGCTTTGATCTGTTCCACGCAATGCAGGCAACCAAAGCCGAGATAGAAAATCATGATCAAAGGCTTGCCTCGATACTCTTTCAACGAACGAGGCTGATCCGTTGCGTCGGGCAGTACCCAAAACTGCGCGGCGCTCGGCGACCATCGGAACGGCCCCAGCGAATCCAAGTTCGGCCGGTCACCCAAATCGCTTGCAGGAGGTGGAACGGCATTCCAAGTTTCTGTTAGCCCCAATTCGGCAACGATCGGTGTCAAGCGCGCAAGTAGCGGCGTGTCTTTGTTGCCATGAGTTACGATCGGCGCGAGAGCTTCGATACGTTTCTTGGCCAAGTCGCGGTCTTGATACTTCCAAGCTAGAAACGCACCGACTGCTAGCGGGATCGCTTCGCCCGGTGACTCGTTGATTTTCTTGTCGATCTGTTTGAGAGTATCGTTCTTCTTGTTATCGGGCTGCCATTCCAACTTGAGCATTTCACTCAACGACCGGCCCGCCTTCTTGCCGACCTGCATCGCTTTTACAAAGTTACCTTCGCCAGCCAGTTTTGCCGCCGATGACCAAGCGATATGCGATTGTATTTTGCGAATACGGCTGCGGACTTTGGTTCGATCGCGCACTTGGGTTTTTTGTTCCTCGGTCATGCCCTCAGCTTCTTTGATTTCGACAGAGTCTTTATCTGCCGCTTCTTCGGGCTCTTGATAAGGCGTCAAATCAGTAGCCTGGGGAGGCTTGCCGTCGGCAGCCAAACCCGGCAGTTTGTCCAATTGCGGAGGCCGCTTGGCTTTGTTGTCACCGCTTTTCATGAATGTCTTTAGCTGCTGAGTCAGATCGCGCGACTTTTGCTCGGAGGCCGCTAGACGTTGTTCAAGCTCAGTGTGTGCCGGTTGCGCTTTGTCAGGATGATTCGACAACCATCCTGCCACGGCGATTAGCGCCAAACGTTCATCTTGGCGATCTTCGTCTTTGGTAGGCTCAAGATAAACCGTGTCAGCTAACTGGCGTAGCTCGTCCCACAGTCGATAATTCGTCAACGTATCGATCAAACGCTCGCGACCATAACTTGCGCTGCCGCGATTTGCGAAAGTGTTATTCTTGGGATGCCGAGGAAGCTCGATCATATTCTTGGCCAAATCCAAAGCATCGCGAACTCGACCGACAAAGTTCAAATCCCGGATCAGCCACTCGTTGTTGTGTGCGTAATTGTGAATCTGATCCGGCATAATATGGTCGCGAATCATATAAGCGTGATCGACGCGAGCCGACGCTTCTTGTTGCCAAGCCGCATCCTCGTAGCGATGCAAGCGCGAATAGATGTGACCCGGCATATGCCACATGTGCGCGACGCCAGGCAAGCTTGGCCCACCGGCCGCAGCCGACTTGAGCGCTCGTTCCGTCTTCTGATAATCCCACAAGTGAATGCGATAGTGGTGCGCCGGGTGCCGTGGATTGGCTCGAAAGATTTGTTCGAGGATGGCGTCAACGGCGATATGGCTTTGAATGCGAACTTCGTTGCGATCGTTGTCCCAAATGTGTAAAGCCAACAGCGAAAGCGTTTCGATATCGTCTGGGTAGTCGTAGATGATTCGCTCAAGGTCCTTGACAAACGCTTCGAGACGATCTTTCTTAGGAGTCTCTTTTCCGTCGGGACCTTTCTTGAGACGCTTGTCCAAAGCCTCGATATGCATCTTTTCGCGCTTGTCTATCTTATCCTTCAGCGCCATCGCTTTTTCGACAAATTTGCGAGCACGGTCTTCGTTTTGAAGGTTAGCCATTGCCATTCCCCAATACGCCATCGCGCATTGAGCGTCGAATGCAGCAGCTTGACGGAAGGAACGTTCGGCTTCGAAATACCAAAACCCATGCAACTGCGCGACGCCTTGATCCATGAACCGCTGGGCCATAGGGCTCGTCGTCGTGATTGCAAAGTGAACGTTCCCCATTCCCGGCATCAAGTAAGCGGCTTGCCGGGGCCCTTCGTTGAAAACTTCGCCGTGATACGAATGCCCTTCCGGAGTTTTTGCCGGCGCAGGCTCAGCCGTTTTCGCCGCCTCGGCCGGAACAGGAGCCGCAGCGTCCTGCAAAGCAAACACAGGCGCGGACGTTGAACGGCCAAATAGCAGACCAAGCAGAAGGATCAGCGAGAGAAGTAAAAGAGAATATTTTGCAGGCATGAAATCAACTTAAGCGGAATGAATCGGCCAATCCCAAGCAAGGCGGCCAAGGTGGGCCATGAATCGGAACCTGGACTCCTCGAGTAACCATCCGTTCGCGACAGTCCTTCCAGTATAACTCGCCCACCCCAATACTGAAAACGCAAGTAATTTCCCCCCAGTAGTTCCCGCCAGTAGTTCCCGCTTGCCGAGCGGGAACCAACGAAGCGGCGTATTCGCCATCTCCGGACCCTTTACCAACGAAAACAATTCGCCCAGCCCGATCAAAAGTTACGCAGTCAAATAAAACGCATTGTGCGGAAACTCCTCCCGCATTGGACAATTCATTTCTCTGCCCGCAACAATTTCCTTCGGCAGTTCCCGCCAGTAGTTCCCGCTTGCCG
>JANMNK010000343.1:0-5803 GCA_031373875.1 Pirellulaceae bacterium
GGTTTCGAGGCACGGCTTATTGTTTAGGCAGCGTTCGCGATTTGGCTGTAGGCAGTCGGTTTTTCAGGCAGTCCGATTAGGCCCCATTGTCGCCAGGCGTCTGCAAACGAATGAAGAAATTTAGCCGCGTCGCTCTCTGTCAGAACTTCTCGATTCCATGCTGCTGAGATGCAGATTCGTTGATTGACCATACACAATCCGATGGCGATATTCGTGTTCGCCCTCACCGGAGGAGCAGCCATTACGTCTTGCAGTAACGCGTTACCGATCCGCATATAACCGCCTTCGTTCGTAAAATTGCGGCTCAATCGGCGGTCAAGATTTCCGCCAAAACTAAAAACTGCCGTTGCCATGTTTTGATTTTTGCGGATCGCCCATTTCATGATCGCTGGGCATGCAAGTCCCGAACGCAGCCCCAGCAAAAAATCTGCATACACTTTCGAATCTTTTATCGAGATCATCTCATCCTGTACGCCGCGCAGCAGTTCTGCCCAATTCGTGCACTGTCGATGCGTCCTGCCTAGAAATGTAAAACTAATTCTATTGGCCGCCGACAACAGCAAATCATCTTTGCCCCGCAGATCATAGGGCGTTAATAATCGGATGCGGCGATTTGCTTTTGTGCTACAGTGGGTCCGTTGCCAGCGACGGCAAGTATGAAATAGTAAAGCCAATCCCAGCTCATCCAGTTTCACTCCGTTCTCCGATGCGCGTTTCAATATGGCATCCGAGTCATGTTCGTCCAACCTAGCTTGCTGTGTGATGACCTGAGAATTCGAAGATTGGCGAATGCGGAGTTTTGGAGTGCGTTCCAAGGGATGGGGTGGTTGGAAGAAAAAGTAAAATAGATTCTTTGCACGTTGCCATGATGTTAACGGGCAAGTTGCAGGCATCTGTTCTACTTGCTGCAAACAACCTCGCGCAATTAATCGTTCTGGATCAAGCCGATCCAGTCGCAACCGTGGTGCTATCGAAGTTTGGGACTTTGCAAAACAGCGTGTGTAATTGATCAGGAAGTCTACAATGAATCGCCGAATTCCAATGCCGTCAACACAGGCATGATGAAATTGAAAGAGCAGCGTCGACTTGTCGTCCCGACTGCCGAGCCACACGCGCATGCCGGGTTCTTGCAGTAAATTCAAAGGCTCAGGTCGTCCGTCAACGATCGGCGGCGATTCTGCTAAGGAACGGATGGTCGGTTTCCAATTGCCATCGTGAACCCACTGCCACGAACCCGCGCCTGGCGTAATTCGTGAGGACAACAGTGGATTTCTTTTTAACGATTGGTTAAGCGCCTTTTCCAGCTTCAATACTTCCAGAGAACCTTGAAAAGTTAACTGGACCGTGGCTAACATCGGATGCGTTGGGGAATCATCGACTACAAAGAAATGTTCCATCGGCGTTAGCGGCAGTGGGAACAGGTTTTGTGGAAGCTTTGGAAAGTCCGCGTCCCGCGAGGCGAAATGTTGTTTAGGTAAAGTTAGCTTGACGGTGCTTTCCATTTCGATCTCGTGTTTGCCCTTGGGATCATGATCACGCTGAAACCGTGTCGGAAATCATAGAGTGCTAGCGTTTCTGCAAGCCGAGGTTCTGACTTCCTCATGTACTCCACTTCGGTAAACCCACCTTTTTTGTGTATACGAATCCACTACTTGCAGGAAGAAAATCCAGTTCGGTTGTGAAGAATGGATCTTGCGAATGGCAATGTCGAGAGATGCAGGTGCGAGTTCGCCAAGTCAGATAAAATTTTCCCCGTGCGTCACGTCGCACTCTGGGAATGTGTTTACCAACGCTGTAAAGGCGCTGTTGGTATCATTTCGAAACCTTATCAAAACACAAGAGGGCCGTTCCTGCACGAAGCGCGGAACAAGGAGCTAACGGATGTCGCAATTGAGATATGGAATCGATTGAGTTCGTTCAAGGGCTCGAGATTGTTGATTTTGGGCTGAGCCACTTCAAGTAACGGGATGCCTGAGAAGCAATCTCCGGATTCCCATTTTCAACTGCGGTATCCAATTGGGTACGAGCTGCATTTACGCTACGAAGAGCTTTCACATAAAGGCTTAAGTCAGCACTGCAACGCCGACAAGCGGGCTGTGGCCGTTGTTTTGCGCGGCACACGGGACAGAGTATTTCCTGAAGCGTGGGGGTCTCTGTGGGACGCCCCGCGTCAGTCGTGAATGCAGGCGGCATTTTATCGGGGTTCGATGGAGGATCAATCATGTGATGTAGAACAACAAATCTTCCAGTTCGGTATGAAGTCCGTCGAGCAATTCTTGGTCGTCTTCTTGTTGAGCATGCTCGATCAAGCCTATTAATCGATCAATGTCTTCGGCATCGTCACCGGAGATAGCAGAACGAGCTTTCTTCGCTCGTTCTAAGATATCGACATGCTTGTTGCTTTGGCTGCCTGCTTGGTCAATACGGAGTACTTTCGGCGTCTCGACTTCTTCGTTCGAAAAACTGTCGATAACCTCGATGTCTTGCATCCCCTCTTCGTTCGCCAATATGGATTCGAAGAATGAGGAATTGAAGCCTTCCGAATCGCGAAACAGATTTTTAAGGCGTTCTGCGTTCGCTTGTCGATCGCTATTTTCCATTTGGGAAAGAGCATTATCAATTTTCAGCGCCTTGGAGATACCTGTCACTCGCTCAATCGCAGTGACTGTAAGTGTGCCGTCTAGTGTTAGTTCGAAGCGAACAAGAATTTCGCCATCGGAATTTTCGGACGAATTGAGCCCCTCGAGCCTAAAGCTTCCGATAGGGCGATTACGGCTTAATTGGGAACTCTCGCCCTGGAAAACTTGTATCTCAACAACTCTCTGATTTGAAGAGACCGTGACGAAATTGTCCTCGTATTTGGCAGGCAGTGGGGAATTTCGTCGAATAATTGGAACGAATATCAGTTCAAGATCGTATGATCTTTTATTAGCTGCCGAAACACCCAGCGTATGCGTGGCCACATCGACCAAAACGGGACCGACCGAATAGCCATCCTGCATGGCGGCTTGTGTTGCTGCGCCCAAAGCAACAGCTAGATCGGGATTGACGGACCATTTCGGATCTCGCTGAAACTCTTCTCGCAACCTTCGTTGAACCAATGGTGTACGCGTCGAGCCACCGACCAGAATAAGTTCATCGAGCTGATTCATCGACAATCCAGAATCGCGAATTGCATCATCAACACACGAAATTGTGCGTTCTACCAACGGCGCTATTAAGTTTTCGTATTCATGACGAGGGATCTCGATGTCGAGATTTACTGGGTTGCCATCAACGGTCGCGATAAACTCTTCGGTAATGCGGACAGCGCCCTTCGCCGAAAGCTCACATTTCGCGCGTTCGCAGGCTTGTAACAATCGCCAACGCGTTGTGCTTTGCCCCATCAGGTCGATATTGTGCTCGGTGAGAAACGCATCGGAAACATGTTTGCACAGCAATTCATCAAAGTCGTCTCCGCCCAAATGCGTGTCGCCCTTGCTGCTTAAAACTTCGACCACCCCAGCTTCGACTCGCACGATGGAAACATCAAAAGTACCTCCTCCCAAATCGTAAACGATCAGATGACGCCGATCCGTATCGTTGGAGTGATACACAAGGCTGGCGGCCGTTGGTTCATTGATAATCCGTTCCACTGTCAAGCCTGCTAACTGGCCAGCTTCACGGGTCGCTTGTCGTTGGTTCTCGTCGAAAAATGCGGGAACGGTGATCACGGCGCGGGTCACTTCATTTCCTAAGAAGTTTTCTGCTCGCTGTTTCAGTCTCCGCAGGATCATTGCGCTGATTTCCTGGGGAGAGAATTCTTGGCCAGCCATCGTGACTTTGACCGCTTGTCCCATCCGTCGTTTTACCGATGAAATCGTGCGATCCGGGAACGCTGCCAATTGATTTTTTGCAGAGTTGCCGACGATCAGTCTTCCGTCCAGTGTCATGCCAACGACCGATGGAAGTATCGAAGTACCATCTTCTTCGATGACTTGTACTTTGCCATTCATGTAGACAGCAACGACGCTGTTGGTGGTACCAAGGTCGATGCCAACGATTGCCGATTGTTGGTTATCCATGTTTTGTCTTATTTGATCTTCTTGAAAAGGGTTAGGCCAAAAGGAACGTAATTAGGATGTAAAGTTATTGTCCATCAAGTCGTTAAGTTCAGGAGGCGACGCGCACCTCAGCGCATCGCAACACCGCGCCATGCCAACGATAGAGAGGGCGTAGTTGTTGAGCGACGCAACCACTCGGGACTTGGGAATCAGAAATTAAATCGACAGCGTTCATCAATTCCGAATCGAATTGTTTATGAAGGACATTCTCTCTTTCAATTTCGAACTGCTGCATCAGCCGATGGACACGGGCTAGTAGCAATTCTAGTCCTCGAAACGACGCATCTTTAGTCTTGTCCAATGATTTTGCTTCTGTGATCGAGTGAGCGATCGCGGCTCGCAATTCTTGCAGCCATGAGCTCGCGAATTTTCTAGCAACCCAAGGAGCGGTCGCGGTCATTTCATCGAATCGTTGCAACAGGTTGGTGTCAGTTTGTACGGCAGAGATGTTTTGCTTGATGGATTCGATTGCCCGATTCAGACTTTCTTCGATTTCAGCAATGGCTTCGGCCATTTTGCGGCTATCGGAATTGTTGCCAGCATTCGCAGTCGCGGGGACGACGGATAATTTCTGCTCAATCCGCTGAATATTTTCAAGCACCGATTGTTGCAACTCGCGACCGCCTCGCACTTGCAATTTGAGTTCATGTCGCAGAGAGGTGAACGCCTCGACAATATCCAAAGCGCCTAACAGGGTTTCTGGTGATTCCCCGTGCGGGACAGAGGAGCTAGCGTCTTGCATACTCGTCAGATCGATTGGTGTGGTTTCGCCTATTGACATACTATTCTGGTTGCTTTCCTTCATTGGTTGATACTTCTAAATTACCCAATGCAAGCAGATTGAGTGTAGTCAGCCGGGGCCGGATTTTTTCTGCGGATGATATTAAAGTAGCAAGGTCGGGTTTCACTTTGGCAGGCGACAATATCGCATCGGCTTGCAACATCGGATTGCACAACAATTGATATGCAGCGTGTATTTCACGAAATTTGTCGGCGTCGCGATCGGGTGGATGTTGACGGACCAAGTTCAGATAGGCATTGCGAAGCTCATCTGGAGTTGCATCGGCGGATACATTTAGTGTTTTAAGCGAGTTGCTAATCAGTTCACTCATGATCGTGACGAACCTTGCCTTGCTTTACGTTTTTTTCGTTCAAGTTCTTTCTCACGTTGTTTCCTAGCCGCCTTTATTTCTGCAGCAGTCATTCCCGCAGTAGATTTCGATTTAACTACATCTGGAATCGCCGATTGTTCTTGGCGATTGGGATTCCGCAAGTTGAGCTTGCCGAAGTCGGCGACGAACTGAATCGCGTCTGATCGGTTGATCCCATATCCACGAAGAAAATCTATGGTCGCGTTCATGAACGCACCGGCATCCTTCGTGACGCTTTGTTCAGCGCACAACCTTTCAAAAGCGGCCAAACCCTTTGGCCCTAGTTTCGTGACGATTTCTTCAACGAAAGGCGGTAAATCCAGTTCTAAAACGCCTTCCTGAAACTCCGATGTGGTTGAACTTTCCAGATCAAAATCGTCTTCTTCTTTGTCGTAATCATCATCGTCAATAAAGTTCGTACTTGTCTTTGCTCGTCTTGCTCTTTTTGCTCTGCACGAATCGCAATCGCATTCGTCTTCTAAGGAATCATATTCATCGTCATCTTCGTCTTCATATTCATCGTCATCTTCATCCTCGTTGCTTTCGATT
>JANMNK010000370.1:0-3691 GCA_031373875.1 Pirellulaceae bacterium
GCCACATGTAGCGCGGAGCTATTCTCTTCACTAGAATCGCTCGCGAAAATGTCGGCTCCGTGGTCCAACATCAGTTTCGTAAATTTCGCATCACAGTACGCTATTGCAAATATAAATAAGTTGTCGTGGTTCCTGCCGCCAGAGACATTGGGGCTTGCACCGTTTTCAAGTAACAGCTTCGCCATTTCGTAGTGATCGCCGGTAACTGCATTGGTCAATGCGGTGTAGGGCCCAGATATATTAACGAATCCATAATCGATATCCGGATCAGCGCCGTACTTTAACAATAATCGGGTCAGCTCCAAGTTGCCTTGTTCTGCGGCGTAAAAGAGCGGCTTGCGTGGCGGTTTGGCAAGCCAAGGCTTCTCTGCGAGCAACTCCGCAACAAGCTTCGTCTCCCCCATCTCGACGGCCATGTCAAAGTCAGGCTTTTCGCCCGCTGCAAGTAGTTCATTCACAACACCCACGTGGCCATTTCGCACTGCTTCCCGAAGTGGCGTAATGGAGTATTCAGCTTGGAGGTTCACCGTCGCTCCACGTTCGATTAGAAGTCGAGCCATCTCAGCACTTCGTGCCGAAAAAATCGGTGTGCGGTCATCTGATGTTCGGACATTAACATTGGCACCATGGTCGAGCAGAAACCTCGCGATGTCGAATCGCGCTTCGGATACCGCATGATACAGCGGTGCCGTGCCGCCATCATGCTTATTCACGAGCGTCGAATCGTTGTCGACCATCATTTTGACACGGTCGAAGTCACCTCTGCGAACAATGCTAATAAAGTCATCATCAGCCGATGCATTGCATACAAAGCCAGAAACCACCAACGTCAAGATAATGCTCAATTTGTTCATGGCGAGTTCCCTTCAAGTGCATCGCTTACCGTCAACCGCAATGAGCTCCAATCCGATTCATCCCAATTAGCGTCAGCGTTGGCCGGGACGCCGAGCAAGCCAGCCAATTGGAGTGTTGCAAAGTCGCGCACGGTCAGTTGATGAAATTGAAATCCGGCCGATGGACCCGAGAACAACTCGGCAGCGAGCTTTCCTTGGCCATCGTTCTCGCCTTCCACTTCGGACTGACGCTTCAATATTCGAGTTTCATCGTCATCAAGAAATTGAACCAAAAACGCGATCGCCCGTGCCTTTGATTTTTTCCTGACTCTACCAATCGTCTGGATTATTTCCAGTCGCTGGCCCATGTCGACCCGTTTAGCTGTGCATGCAAGCGCCGACCACGCAAGTTCGTCGTCTGTGTAGCAAAGCAACTGCGCAACGCGACCAACATCTGACCGCCAATACGCTTCAAAGGACGTTTTAGGCAGTCGATCCAATTCCGCTACCAGCAACGGGACTGCTTGTTCGTGCGAAATCTTTAGCAGTTGTTCGATCGCCGATTCGCGAATTTGCATATTTTGAGACTGTATTTCCCGTAAGAACAATTCCGCCTTTTGTTGTTCTTGGATATCCGCGATCGCAATCGCCTCAAACAACGGATCAGCGTACTTCATTTGAGCAACATATTTCTTAAACAATGTCACCAACTCACTGGGGTAGCGGCGGGCTAACAACTCCAACAATAAGGGATTAGCTTGTAGAACGCCCTCATCGTCCAATGTAATCGCTTTGTCGCGTAAAAACGTGACCAGATCGATTCCTTTGGTTTCAGACCACCAGAAGGTCACATGGTCGAGATCGACACATCGCCCCCGACCTTCGCGTATCAGTAAATCGTGGGCAAATTCTTGGCCTGCAAGGCTATTCAGAAAGTGATGGACCACATCGGCAATGCGAACAATCCAGGTGCCTCGGTGATTCGAATCCACGTAACGCGTCAGGCGAAAATCGTGCGTGTGATTCAGCAGCACTGGCACAGCATCCAGTCCCATCGATTCCAGTTTTTTGTACGATTCGTTTTTGTAAATATAGTAAAGCGACGAAAGATCGCCGTCCCAATCCCCACCGATACCCGCATCGACCAACGAATCCACAATCGCTTCGACACTATCCGCAGGAGATTGGGAGTTCGCCAGTGTCAGCTTCATGTCATGCAATATGTTTCGGTGAGCAAGCGAATCGAGTCCCGGCGCCCGCTGACAAAGTTCTGACAGCCGCTCGAGGATTTTCCTGCGATCCCCCTTTTCTCGACAGAACTCCTCACACCAGTAATTCCAAGCCTGTGCTGCCAAAGCGACGCGGTCGTCAACTGGACGAATCTCGGTCCTACTGGATGTGTAAGGAGGCGGACGACGCGATCTCTCCAATAGTGCCGTTGCCAATTCAGTCCATCCACGCTCCACGCATTGAACAGCTAAAATCAAGTCGGGATCCGTCTCAAATTTACTCTGATTTTTGCTCGGTTTCTCGGGCACGGAATCCGTAACGACCGAAGCTAATGGTTTAGCCGGAGCGACGCTCATATCATGGGGAAGATCAAAGAGCCTGCCCGAAAACCAATACTGCGGCACCCCTTTACTATTCGCCGACTCCAACAAAACGAGGACTTGTTCGTACTGTGGTACTCCGTTCACGGTACTACTCGACTGTGTGACGATCGCAAGTTCCGATCGGTCCGAAGCATGGGGCAGGCCATAAGAATTGTAGTCAGAAACCAAGGCATTCATTGGCTCGTCGCCATGCGCCAATGCGCACATGAACAGCATCGCAATAATGACTTCATGCATTCCAATGCGAACCGCCCCACCAGTCGATAGAATATCTGATTTCATATTCAATTCCCAAATATTTAAAAACAGCCACTTTATGGAAAGTCACAACCACTCGCCAGGACTTGGGCTATGTGCAAACGTTTTCTGGATTGTATCAAACTTCTCCTCGCATTCGAGCTTTTCCATGGCTTCCAATTGAGCGGTTCATGTCGGCTCCAAAAACCTTGACAACCAACAAGATGAACGACAAGACATATTTCTGTCGTTTTTCGTTATGTCATGTCTTTCCAAAATTCGCTGCCGTCTCTCGTAAGATGAGTTCGCTTTGCAAACCGCCGGATTTACTTCATCCTGTGAGCGAGGCGTTGCAAATCTGCATGAACTTTTGCCTTTACTTTTACTTACTTTTTCGAATAAAACATTTTTTTGGCCGGGCTTTGGTCCAGCTCTCGATTGGATGGTTGTGTTCCCGTAACGCGCTCAATTCGCTCACATGATTCGCAGGGATCCCAAAAGGATCGGAACTATGACCACTCGAAAACAATTCGCAAGTTTGAAATCAATTTTTAGTAGATTTACGGGAAAGAACTTGCGTCCGGCCAAGGTTCGTCGTCAACCAGGTCGTGGAAAACGATTAGAGTTCGAACGATTGGAATGTCGCAAATTGATGGCAATCGATCTGGTGGCTGACATCGCGAATAGTCCCAACAGTTCTTATGCGTCGGAAGTCATAGAAATTCCTGGCCCAACAGGTGGTATGGCAATGTCTGCCGAAACTTCTGAAGGCTGGGAATTGGTGACGGTGGATGCCAGTGGAAACAAGACAATTCATACATTGCCAGCGAGCGACCTAGCCCCCATGGAACTGACTCGATTTCGCGACTCCCAAGGGCAAGATTGGGTCTATTTCTCTGGCAGATTAAACTATAGCGATCGGGAGTTGTACCGCTTGAAATGGGGAACCACTCAAGTCACTCAACTCAAAGACATTAACACAATTGGATCCTCCGATCCAAAAGAGCT
>JANMNK010000374.1:0-2699 GCA_031373875.1 Pirellulaceae bacterium
CCGCCGTCGGCTCGCTCGAACGCCCAAGCCGTATGCTGTGGCTCGTGCTTTGCGACTGATTTGCGTACATCCGGATTTCCACTATGTGATCCATCAGGCCGGTCCATCGTTGACTCGGGAGCAACCGCTGACAAGATCGGAGTGACGCCTTGCATGTTCGGACGGAACCGCATGTGGAAGTACCATTCATCGTTGGCTTTGAATGGCGTCACGCCCAAAGTTATCGGGTGAGATGGTAGTTTTGCAAAGTCCGCCATCCAGTGCGGGTTGACGGACCAGTTGACTTCAAAGTAACCGCCAAGCCAATCGAGGAATCGATCGCCTGGCTCGCCCTTGGGAACTTCGACAGCGTAGTGCAGACATACCAAGCCGACGCCTTTCTTCATTAATTCACCCAAGCGATCCAAATGAGCTACGGCTGGATGACCGCCGCCTCCGTCGCTGTAGATAACGATTGTCGCTGCACCGTCAAGCACCGAATCATCTTGCGGCCAACCGTTTCGAATGATTTCGCATTTAACATCCGGCATAGCCTTTTGAATCGTGTCGGCCAAAATACGGCAGCCAGCATAATGCTCGTGCGAGCCATAGTCGTGACTTGGGTTGCCAGCAATAAAAACGATTCGCGTGGCAGCTTGGACGACGGGATGATTCATGGTCATCAGCATCGCAACAGCCGCAATGGACAAGAGGAATTTTGAAACGTGGCAGGTCATCAGTGATCAACCTCAAAAAAATGGCAGGACAAAAGTTTCAGGTCGCAAGGACCACGAAATGTAAAGCGGACTCCGTATTGTACACAGAACCGCGCATCGTTGGATTCGGGCTCGAACGGAAAATGACGACGGATTTTCGAAAGTTGCATGTCTAGGCCAGCGTTCACCGCGGTTTTAATACAATGACGAGCTTCGGGGCTTTTGATGAGGAAAGCAAAATGCGAAGTACGGAATGCCAGCTTCCTGCAGTCCATGGAATCTTCAATCTAAAATACCATCATCGCTTACAGAACATACCTTCTGGTACCTACTCACGTTGGGCGGCTTTATTTTGCACTTCACCCAATACAGCGTTGGGAATTAAATAGCCGCGACTGTACAATTTGATTTGGATTGGTCGGCAGAATGATGAAACACGGAGCCAATTCCAATCCCCACAAACCCACACGTCTAACTCTGAAAGCACCACAATGATTTTCCAAACCGGGAACCAACTCAAGTCTTTTATTTTTTCTGCCATGGTCGTAACACTTTGCGTGCCCGTCCATGCTCAAGTACCAAAGACCGAAAACACCACTAACACGCAGGTCTCTAAAATGCCGCCTAAAGAGATGTTTAAAAAGCTAATCGGGAAATGGGAAGGCAATTGCAAGACTTGGTTCGAGCCAGACAAATTGGCGGATGAATCGAAAGTTGCTGGCGAATTTACCGAAGTGTTCGGAGGCCGCTTTGTTCGGCATACCTACACAGGTTCGATGCAAAAGAAACCACGTCACGGCGAGGAACTCATCGCGTTCAATTCGGTTACCAAGTTATTCGAGACTTCGTGGGTCGACGATTTTCATATGAACTACGGTATCTTGTTTTCCAAAGGCGAGCAGTCCGAACGCGGATTCAAAGTACGAGGAGACTACGACGTCGGCAGCGGTCAACCCAAATGGGGCTGGCGAACTGAATTTGAATTTATCGACGACGATCATTTGACGATCACAGCATACAACATCACACCGGAAGGCCCCGAAGCCAAAGGTGTTGAAACGACTTATCAGCGCGTGAAATAATTCGAGAATCTTATTCGGCGGCTTCGCGGTCTATACTTCCTACGCTTCGTGCCCGTTTCCTCGCAAAGCGATACGATCAATGGCGTCAAACGAAGAAATCTGGCGTAGGTATAACGCAGACGAAGTACGTTTGACGGCTTCGGTTAGTGATCGAATGCTTGATCTGGCTGACGTTCGCCCCGGTATGCGAGTCTTGGATCTGGCAACGGGACGAGGCGAGCCTGCCATTCGCGCGGCTCATCGCGTTGGACCAACCGGATCGGTATTGGGCGTCGACATCGCTGAAGACATGTTGCGAATGGCGCGCGAAAGAGCAGATCGCGAAGGCCTCAACAACTTGGAGCTGCACCAGTGCAATGTGGAAACGCTGGAAAGTGTCCCGCCTGCACACTTTCATGTCGTACTCGCACGTTGGGGATTGATGTATCTCGATTCGCCGATCGCGGCACTGGTTTCAGCCCACCAAGTATTGCTTCCTGGAGGCGTTTTGGTCGCAGCGGTTTGGACGGAACCAGAACGCGTGCCGTACTTCTCATTTCCACGAAGCGTCCTCGCAAAGTACCACGAATTGCCCGCGATTGATTTTCGAGTCCCCGGCACGTTTTACTATGCCAGCGAAGATAGACTTCGCTGCGATCTGGAAACCGCAGGGTTCACGGTCACACACATCGAGGAGCAAGAAACACAGGTCATGGAAGCCGCGACGGGCGAGGAGCTTGTCGCTTGGACTCGCGCTTTCGGGATGAATCGGTTGCTGGTAAATTTACCGCCAAGCGTCCAAAAATCCTGGGAAGAGGAATTGATTCGCCAAGCCGAACCATACCGCTCGGACGATCAATTTCGATTAGGTGGCGTTACACGAATCGCTGTAGCGCGTCGTCAGTAACTTAGCCAAAGTTCTTTGTAAGACGAAATTGCGGGT
>JANMNK010000112.1:0-4954 GCA_031373875.1 Pirellulaceae bacterium
GAATCGGTACCAGTTCGGGCACAGCTACATTGTTGCTACAGGGAGCTGACATTGGTTTGAGTTCGGGGGGTGAAGAGTACGACGCGATTGCTTTATTGCCACTCAACAACGCCCCAGTTTTGGATTCTTCCAAGAACCCAGTAGTTACATCGATAAACGAAGACTCCGGTGCTCCATCTGGAGTGGTTGGCACGTTGGTCTCCAGTCTGGTTGACTTCGCCGTACCAGCCGGTCAAGTTGACAATGTTACAGACAGCGATCCAAGTCCCTCGTTAGGAATCGCGGTCACCGGCACAAATTCTGCAAATGGAACTTGGTACTATTCGCTCAATAATGGAACAAATTGGTCCGCCCTGGGGACCGTAAATGATGCGAATGCGCGACTTCTGGCTGCTGATGGCGCGACACGTATTTATTTCCAACCCAACTCAAACTTCAATGGAACGATAAACGACGCAATCACTTTTCGCGCGTGGGATCGTTTTCTCTTTTCAAACGGTTCTCAGATTGACACATCGGTAAATGGCGGCAGTTCTCCGTTTTCCACTGCAACGGACATGGCGCGCTTAGTCGTGAACGCGGTCAACGACGCGCCGTTAATTGTGGCTGGTAGCGTAAACAACCTTAACGTGCTCGAAGACTCTGGTTTGACTTCACTGGGACTTGGCGGATTATCCTTCGGTCCAGGTGGAGGCTCCGACGAAAGTGGTCAAACATTCACGTATCAAGTTTCTGCAGTTCCCAGCTCCGCCTTCTTTGGTGATATCGTTCTGGCCGATGGAAGTACGGTAGTCACCACAACGACGTATTCACTCTCGCAAATCCAAGGTATGCAGTTTAGGACAAGTGCCGATCGATCCGGATTGTCGGCATTTGAATTTCGAGCCGTTGATTCTGGGGGAACAGCAAACGGCGGCAGCGATAGTTACAACGTCTTTATGTCGTTAGCTATCACCGCAGTGAACGATTTGCCAGTAGTGACAACGACCGGTTCCTTGCTTAGCTACATAGAGAACGCTGCCGCAACCACGATCGATCCATCGCTGCTGGTCACGGACGTCGATGGTTCGAATATCACCGGCGCTACCGTCACGCTTTCATCGAACTATACCGATGGCCAAGATATATTGGCGTTTACCAATCAGCTTGGAATAACGGGTAACTGGAGTTCAGTGACAGGCGCCTTGACTTTATCGGGAACGACGACCAAAGCCAATTATCAGACGGCTCTACGTTCGATAACTTACTTCAACTCAAGCGATGATCCTAACACTGCAACGCGCACCGTTTCGTTTGTCGTCAGTGACGGGCTTGCGAGTAGCTGGGCTGCAACACGCGACATTACCGTGACGCCGGGCAATGATGCCCCCGTTCTCGACAACGCCGGTACCATGACGTTGCCCTCCCTAAACGAGGATCAGACAACCAACGGAGGCCAAACGGTTGCTTCGATCATCGCCAGTGCGGGCGGCGATCGAATCACGGATGTCGATAGCGGTGCCTTTGAAGGGATCGCCATCACAGCTCTGTCCAGCGGTAACGGTACTTGGCAATACTCGACAGATAACGGGTCTAATTGGAACGCCGTAGGGGCCGTTACGGACACGACCGCGCTTTTGTTGCGAAGCACGGACTTCGTTCGCTTTGTCCCGAATGGCCAAAATGCAACTACAGCGGACTTTACTTTCCGTGCCTGGGACCAATCCACCGAAACTCCCGGGACAAAAGTGGACGTTTCCACCAATGGCGGAACAACTCCGTTTAGCTCCGCTACCGAAGCGGCTTCCATAGTCGTCACTGCCGTGAACGATGCTCCGTCCATTGGATTCGCTGGTATTATCGGACTAACAGCGACCGACGAAAACACGATCGGTGCATCATCCTTGGTCAGCGATATACTTTTTTCTGCAATGAGGGCGGATGTTGATTCGGGAGCGTTAAGTGGAATTGCCGTTACGGGAACAGCGGCAAGTGGACAGTTTCAGTATTCAACAGATGGCGCAAATTGGACAAATTTCGGTGCTGTTTCAAGCACGAATGGATTGCTTCTGACCAGCTCGACACGGGTTCGGTTTGTTCCGGACGGCAATAACGCCGAGTCCGCAACATTTACGTTTCGGGCCTGGGACCAGTCTACCGGAACAGCGTCGACAACTAGCAACCCAAGATATGCTGATCCTGGCACTGGCGGCGGGATAACCGCGTTTAGCACACAGTCCGGAACGGTACAACAAACAGTGACTGCTGTCGCGGATGTACCTCAAGCGAACGACGATGATGGTCATCTTACCTTTGATGGGGTAAATGATCTGGTTGCCATTGCAGATTCAGCTAGTATGACAATGTCTACAACGATGACAATGGAAGCCTGGATCAATCCTAATTCTTCGACAAACATTAGTCGAATGATCGTCAACAAAGAAGGCGAATACGAAATGGCCGTATTTGCCGACAACACTTTGCGATGGGCGTTTGCAAACACAACCCCTGGTTGGACATGGATTAATACGGGGTACGTAATTACCAATGGAACGTGGACACACGTCGCGGTAACTTTTGATAACGGAGCCATTCAAACTTACGTCAACGGAAACCTAGTTCACAGCCATGCTGGAACCGGGGCTATAGGAGATTCCCATGCCGCCCTCGATGAGCTTCGTATCGGCGGTCGCTCCAACAATCCTGCGTCGCAGTATTTCGACGGCTCAATTGACGATGTACGAATTTGGAATGTCGCCCGAACACAAGCAGAAATCCGAGCAACTCTCGACCAATCTCTTGCTGGAAACGAGACAGGTCTAGTCGGATATTATCGTTTCGCAGAAGCATCCGGCACCACCATAACCGACTCATCGACCTTTGCGAATCATGGAGTTCTCGGCGGTCTAGTATCCGTGCCCAATCAAGTACCGAATCGCATCAATTACGCGATCGATGAAGACAGTCCACTCGTTGTGAATGCGGCGAATGGTATTTTGGCCAACGACCGCGATGGCGACGGCGATACACTTACCGTGACCGCATTGAATGGAAGCGGGCCTGCCATTGGCTCAGCATCGACCATCGCTTCGGGCGCATTAGTCACTCTGAATAGCGATGGAAGTTTCACCTACAACGCAAATGGTGCTTTCAATTATCTTGCGCCAGGCTCCACAGCGTCGGATACGTTCACTTACACCGTCACAGACGGAACTGGAAATTCAGCAACTTCGAGTGTGATCATCCATATCACAGGAGTTAATGACGCGCCACTCCTTACGTTCGCTGGAGCCACGGCAAATATTCCTGAGAATGCTGGGCCCGTCGTCTTGGCCGCGACAGCGTCCGTGACAGATTCGGATTCGAGCGATTTCAACGGCGGACAATTGGTGGTAACCATCACGGCCAACGGTCTTGCAGAGGACAGGCTGACCATTCGCAATCAAGGAACCGGATTGGGCCAAGTTGGAATCAGTGGAACAGACGTGACCTACTCTGGCGTCGTTGTTGGTACGTTCAATGGTCCCGTTACGGGCGGCGCGTCCTTGACTGTCACCTTCAACACGAACGCGACTGCGAGCATTGCTGAAGCTGTCGCTCGCAATGTTACTTACGAGAATACCTCCGAAGCTCCATCGACTGCGACTCGATCTTTGCAAGGCTACGTAACCGATGGTGATGGTGGGACAAGCAATATAGTATCGGGCTCGATCAATGTTATCCCCGTAAACGACGCCCCAACGATTACAAATAACGCAACAGTTTCGTTAAGCGGCACTGACGAAAACTCAGCTTCGTCGCCTACGTCGGTTAGCTCCATTTTAGCCAGCGTATCGTGGGCTGACGTGGACACGAGCCCGTCGCGTGGCATCGCCATTACAAGTGTAAGCGGCGGTGGTACTTGGGAATTCTCGTTGGATGGAACGACATGGAATGCATTTGGATCCGTTTCTTCAAGCAGCGCGTTGTTGTTGACATCGGCTACCGATATTCGATTCTTGCCAGATGGAAATAACGGCGGCCCCGCCACGTGTGGATTTCAAGCCTGGGATCAAACCACCGGGACAGCATCTACTACTGGAAATCCCCAGTATGCGAATCCGGGAACTGGGGGTGGGACGTCGTCCTATAGCAGCCAGTCCTCGATGGTCTCCTTGAGTGTCAGCTCGGTCAATGATGCTCCCGTACTAGACAACTCAAGTACGATGAACTTGTCCTCGATCACGGAAGATGCAACGACCAACTCAGGCAACACAGTCTCGTCGATCATTGCGAGCGGCGGTGGGAATCGCATCACAGATGTCGATTCGATCGCACTCGAAGGAATTGCAGTTACCGCATTGAATGCAGGAAACGGAACTTGGCAATTTTCGCTTAATGGCGGTAGTTCTTGGCAAAATGTCGGTATCGTAAGTTCTACATCCGCGTTGCTACTGCGCGACACAGATCATTTGCGTTTCATGCCCAATGGTAGTGCTGGCACGACGGCAGATTTCACTTTCCAAGCATGGGATCAAACGAGCGGCACCGCCGGGATGCGAGCCAATGCATCGTTGAGCGGCGGAGTGACTGCATTCAGCATTGCGTCCGAGACTGCCTCCATCGTGGTTACCGATGTCAACGACAACCCAACATTTTCGGTGGGCGATGGTTGGTTGAACGCTGGATTTGGGGGCTCAACTGAGGGCATTTTCGCCATTACGGTTCAACCGGACGGAAAAGTACTGGGCGTTGGAAACACGAATATTTCTGGAGCCCATGATTTCGCTGTTGCCCGCTTCAATACCGATGGCACAATCGACACTAGCTTTGGAGGCGGCGACGGATTTGTATCAACATCATTCGGAGTATCCGACGATGTGGCTCGCAGCGTTGCGTTGCTGGCAGATGGACGCATTCTTGTAGCAGGTTATACCTACACCGGAACAAATTTTGACGTTGCGTTAGCTCAGTATAACGCTGACGGTACTCTGGA
>JANMNK010000384.1:0-10258 GCA_031373875.1 Pirellulaceae bacterium
TTGTAGTAATCCAAAGCCGAGTAAACCATCCCGCCGCACAATCCGCCGAATCGCATATCCTGAACAATCAGTTCTGTTTGAAACGTATTGGGAAATGCAAAACCGTGTTTTGCCGGATCAAAGGCGGTCCGCTTCATGGTGGCACTTTCCCCCACGATGCGTCCTGGATTGTCTTTGCTGACAGGAAGCTTGTTCACAGGTTTAAACCCTTGTCCGAAAACGGATAGGCTAGAGTTCGCAACAAGCAAGCAGGCCAAAAGCGCGAGTGATTTTTTCATGATTTTCTCTTTTCAGTCGAATTGTTTCAGTAGGATTCTCTGGCGCGCTGATCCGGATTTAGCAGCAAAGCGAACGATACATGACTTACTGCGCAGCAAAGCAAAAGCGCGACAGAGAAAATGAAAATTTATTAGATAGCCAGGATTACAAGGAATTAGCAAGCTTCCGCTGACAAATCGTCGATGTCGAGTGAAGATCGCGCCACCGCAGCTTGACGATGTCGACAGGAGAAATCACGGGCCGTGATTGCATTAGAAGCATACATTGAAGGACGTGTGCAAACTCCGAATGCGAATGAAGTTCCAGCAGTCGGTGACTCGATTCCGATCTCGGATCTACAGTTTGTGTCAAAGCGGGTCCAGGTGCCCGGGCGACAGAAAAACTTTGCGTACGACGCAACGACAAAACTCAGTGCGTGGGCATCGGAGGATTGGCCCAATGGCCATTGACGTTCTCGCCACGCACGACAAAGCCCTTCTTGTGCCAATCGTACCAAGTGGTCACATCAGCCGCTGCGTATCGAATCGTCAGGCCACAGCGACGTCGATCCGATTCATTCGCTTCGGAACCATGCAACAACAAGTCCGAGTGCATCGAAAACTGCCCGGCTCGTAGCGAATCGTCAACTTCGACATCGCCATACGAATGCGGATTCTTGACCGCCAAGTCCAGAACAGTATCCGCTTCGTGCGTTTCGTCGTAATCAATCAACCCGTGCAAGTGCGAACGTGGGATGAACTTCATGTTGGCATTCTCAGGATCGGCATCGTCGATCGCCAGCCAGACCGTCACCGTCTTTGTCGGACTGAGCGGCCAGTAGGTGCTATCTTGATGCCAAGGAACGCGTTTTCCATCATGCGGCATCTTGCAGAAAAAGTGCGACCCCCAGCAAACGACATTCGGACCTAATAGATCAGCGACAGCGTCGACAATGCGTGGATGTTGCACAAGCTTGTAGATGCGAGCGAATCGCAAGTGTGCCGTATTGATCGAGTAGCTTGATCGACCAAGTTCCATGAATGCAGCAAGCACACCATCAAAGAAAGCCCGAATCTCGCGCGCTTCGTCCCGGTCAAGCCCATCAAAAGACATCACATAGCCTCGTTCGTTGTATTCCGCAATCTGAGCTGGGCTCAAAATCTTGGGGTTCGGATTCACCGAAGGCACAAATCCCATTTTCCGAGGAAGCTGCGCAAGCTGAGCAGGCGAAGGATTCGGAATATCATCAACCTTGATCATCATTACTCTCTACCTTTTCTCGAATCATGCCAAAGATACGTTCCAACGAATGCTACAAAGATCATTTTCATAGAAATCGAATCACATGGGAATAGCTGTAAACGCCAGCAAGATGGTAATTCTCACAATGCCGCAATCCACATCGACAAAGCCGACCAAAATGGAAGCAACTCGAATATTCCAAATGCAGTTAACGAAAATACACGACGAAAGTCAGAGTAGCCTCTGCGGTCTTCGACCAGGATCAATTACAACGCGTGCCCCGACCGTTTTTCGAAGCAGCTATTCCCGGCTGCATTTCGACTTTCAATCAGCATCCCGCTGTATCGCGACACCCGTACGTCCAAGACAATGAATTTGCTTTCGGCAAGTTCTTAGTAGCTAAAAGGACTCGAGACCTCGAAGGTCTCGATAGGACGTTCCAGATCCAAGATCGCGTTCAGCAGACCAATAAGCGCCATCGAGTTCTGCGGCGAACCAAAGATCTTCTTAAAAGCAAAATTGACAATGCCCCGCTTCGTTGCTGGGGATTGGTATAGGCATTTTTATTAAAATGTGGGAGATTCCTTTCATCATTAAGGAAAGGAGTCTTGCATGTCGCGTTATCCGGTGGGCGAATCGGCGGAATTTGAGTTGGCTCTGGATCGGGAGGATCGAACGTGTCCGAAGTGTGGAGGGCGGATGCATGTTCGGACTCGTCGGTCGCGGAGTATTCTGACGCTGGAAGGGCCGCTGCGGCTGAGGGTGGGGCTTGTGCAGTGTTGCGATGCGCGGTGTGAACACATGACGCTTTACAATCCGGAACAGGAAGGCAGTCTTGCTATGCCGCGATGGGGGATTGGCTGGGATGTGTTCTGCTGGATCGGTCAGCGCCGGTTTTCACGGCACTGGTCGGTGCCTCAGATCCGCAATGAGTTGCGAGACACGTACGATCTCAGACTGTCCGATGATGCGATTGAAGATCACATCGCTTCGTATCAGAACATGGTTGCGGCGCGCCATCAGGATCCGGAGGAACTGGCTGCGCTTTATCGCGACACCAAACAGATCGTGCTGACAATCGACGGGCTGCAACCGGAGAAGGGGCATGAGACGCTATACGTCGTTCGCGAAGTGACTCAGAGTCGAGTTTGGTTTGCGGAACCGCTGCTGTCGGGCGCCACCGACGAAATTCGCAAGTTGTTCGTCCGCGCCCACGAGATCGCCGACGGTCTGGGACTGAGAGTGGTGCTGTGGATTTCTGACAAACAAGACGCCTTTGTGAAGTGCGTTGCAGAGATGTTTCCGGACGTTCCGCATCGTTATTGCGGGAACCATTTCTTTCGCGATTTGGCCAAGCCCATCCTGGCTCTCGACAGCACGCTCTGCACCCAGGCGTTTTCACCGAAGCAGATCTCACCGGATTCGCCACGGCCACCGCTCCCGAAAGCCAGCTCGCATCTCAGCAACGGCATGGCGTTATGAAAAAATCCCGTTCCAAAAAAAAGAATCCTGCTCTTGAATCAATTGGAAGCCCGTATCCTCAATCCCAGTGACTAAGCGGGACATTGATTTTATTGTTGGCTGCGAAAGCAAGTATCGGGGTTGAAGCCTAAGGGCGAAAAGCGATTTCAGAGGCGCATCCTTCGTTTTACCAATTTTCGAAACGGAACATAAAGTCATCTGAGCCAAAACGATTGCACGCATTTTCCTAGAAAAACAATTTCACGGGATTACGGCAGCCATAGCAGACAAGTTACTTCCAACCGAATTGAAAACCAATTGTCGTCATTGGCTTTGCGAAAGTCTATAACTCACTGCCAGAAGTCAACTTCGTTAACAACCAAGCGAAATCGTCAAGTCGGTGCATTTGACCCCTCTATGTCGCGCTGATTTCACGAACATCGCAAAATCCAGTTATCCACAGGCGGCTTTGCACAACCTGGTCCCGGGCCTTTCCCATTCCCGTTTACCTAAAACAAGTAACAATCGCCGCGTCCTGTTTTTACCACATCAATTCGGTACCCGAAAGGATTGGGGCAATGGGATCGGAAGCCTTCCTGACGTCCGCGAAAACTCACCTATTACTACCGATCCCCACTCTTGCATCAGAATCATAAGCTTTGACGATCTGGATGCGGTATGAAGTTTTGCAGTTCGGATTAATCTTCATCTGCTTCAAATCGCGTCCAGATTTTACGGATGAGTTGCAGTTTTCGTTCGACGGTACGTGTACTTCGGTTCCATTTTTCGGCGATTTCCTCGTTGGTTAGTCCTTCCATTTTCCAGTTCGCCAACATTGTGAGTTCGTCACTTTCGAGAGAGAGCATCAATCGTTCATACTGTTCGGCAAATTCTACGGCGATTTCCGGCGAAGGTTCTCTGCTGACAATTTGATTGATGATTTCCATACCATCCTTGGATGGATCGATGTCTGCTAATTCGCGGAATTGCCCGCCGCGCTTAATCCTCTTTTGATTGCGAACAACTTTCAATGCTTTATTAATTGTGATGCACACCAACAGTCGCCAAAGGCCGTCGCGATCGGACAGTTTCGGAAACTTATTGTTCTCTACACCGCGACAAAAACTGTGAAAAGCGCTGAGGGCAATATCTTCGGCATCGACGATTTTGCGATGTCGGGCTTGAAGTCGATGATGTGCCAAATGCACAAGCTTGTTGAAGTAGATATTCCAAAGCTTTTCGGCCGCCAAATCGTCGCCGACCTCCATCCGTTTCAACCAACGAGTTACCGACGAATCGCCACTATTCATTTCATTGATCAACGACAATTCAAGCTTGTGGAGCATAACAATGACAACAAAATAGCACTTTTGTAATGTAAAGTGAATGCACTATTTTGTAAAATTTGTCGGGTAGTATTCAAAAACGGGTATTCTGAAATTAGGGCCCAGCAAATTCTATCTTTGACGGACTTTTTAGTCGGTCATTCCATTACCATTCAACTTGTTTCGAGGTTGCTCGATCGCGAATCGATCAAACTCAGTCGTCGCATGGATTGCAAAAACGTGATACTTTCCCCATGAGCACTGGTGACAATTTTGACTCTCTTTCGGCAGCGAAATGGATCGACCAAGTGTGCGATTCATTTGAGAACGCTTGGCAATCTGGCCAGCGACCTTTGATCGATCATCATCTCGAAGGAGCCCCAGTTTCGGTGCTCGCAAAATTACTTCGCGAGTTAGTAAGTATTGAAATCGATTATCGAAGGTTTGGTGGCGAGTTAGTTACTGCAAAAGAATATGTCGATCGTTTTCCCGGTCTCGCCGCAAAGGAAATTGTGGATCTGTTGGAAATGACGATTCGCGTCAAGCCAGCGGACGCTAGGTTGCCCGTCGACCAAACGCAACCGGCACCGAAGGCAGGCCATTCCGAGGGAAAAGAATCGTCGAGAAGGATCCATTACTTTGGCGACTATGTGTTGCTGGAAAAGACCGCTCGAGGCGGAATGGGAACTGTCTATCGAGCGCGCCAAATAAGCCTTAATCGAATCGTCGCAGTCAAGATGATCAACAGCGGACAGTTTGCTTCGAAAGAAGAGATCCATCGGTTCTATTGTGAAGCGGAATCCGCTGCCAGTCTCGACCATCCGAATATCGTATCGGTGCATGAGGTCGGCGAGTTCGAAGGAGATCATTTCTATTCGATGGCATTCGTCGAGGGATCGAGTCTTGCCGAGAAATTGACGTGTGGCCCAATGGAGCCTCGTGAGGCAGCGGAATTCCTAACGATCGTAGCAAAAGCCGTTCAGTATGCGCATGATCGAGGTGTCATTCATCGCGATCTGAAACCGTCCAATATCCTTTTGGATGCAGATGGACGACCACGGGTCAGCGACTTCGGGCTTGCCAAGCGAGTTGCGGATGCGACGGGGCTTACCGTAAGTGGCGACGTCTTAGGATCGCCAAGCTATATGCCGCCTGAGCAAGCGGCTGGAAAGATCGATGCCGTTGGGTTTCACTCGGACGTCTATTCGCTGGGAGCTGTCCTCTACGCCTGTCTCTCCGGACGGCCACCTTTCCAAGCTGCTAGTCACCTGACGACGCTCAGCCAAGTCATTCATAACGAACCGATACTTTTGCGGCAGTTAAATCCAGCGATCCCGCGCGATCTCGAAACGATTGTGCACAAATGCTTGGAAAAAGCAGTTTCTAGGCGATATAGCACTCCGCGTGCGCTCGCCGATGATCTTGCAAGATTCTTAGCAGGCGAGCCAATCGCAGCTCGCCAGATTTCGTCCATGGAAAGAGCCGTTCGCTGGTGCCGTCGGCATCCGGCTCAAACGCTGAACGTAGCAGGGGGCTTGGCGATTTTCGTTGCCTTAGTTGTCGGTTGGCGGGTGATGCACTTACGCGAAGCGGAATTGGCTTCGGTCCAAAACGCTGGATCGCTTGTAAAGCAGCTCGCTGTGGCTAGCGACTCCGAGTTGCCTTCGATCGTACAGCGTGTTTGGAATAATCCTCGAACCATTCCGGTATTGCGTGAGCTTTTCGAAAAGGAGCCGTCCGGTTCCAGCGTACGTTATCGCGCGGCGATTGGACTGCTAAAGGAGGATGAACGAGTAGTCTCTGCAATTTGTCAATCTTTGATTCATGCCTCGTGGATCGAATGGAATTGGATAAATTATCAGCTTGCAAATCATCCTGTGTCCGTTCTCGATTGGCTGCACTCCCGCAATCCAGATTGGATCGAAAAACTTACGGACGGCGAGTTTTCCAGATTTCAAGCAATGCGAGCAATGTACGAGTTGGATAAGCGACTCGATAAATCCAATCATGAACTCGATTCGGGCGACAGAGAGCGAGTCGCGTTGACGGTCATTGAAGAGCTACAACGAGATTCTACTCAGATGCTATCCGCCGCAAACGCTCTTTATCCTTTGCGATTTCAGTTAGCACCGTTTCTCGCCAAAATGTATGATCATTTAAATTACCGTGCTGGAAACAATGCGTTGGTCGCAGCAAATCTAGTAGCGGAATTATTCAAAAGCGACCCACAGGCTCTCGTCGATTATGGATGGTCTGCTAGAAGCGAATATTTTCCAATTTTCTATTCGATTCGCGTTGACTCAGAGGCGTTCCGACAAGTATTGCGGCAACTTGTCGAAGCCCCATTTCCAACAGATGACTGGGAACTGCGCAATGCAGGGCGTAGGAAACGAGCGTTGGCGGCGGTCGTCTTGTTTTCCCTCGGGGAAAGCGAAGTCCTTTGGCCGCTACTCGTTCATTCGGAAGACCCTTCTGTTCGTTGTTTAATCATCGACTGGATTCCGATTTTGCGACGGGATCCAGGGCAAATAATCGTTAAGCTGTCTTCGCTGTTAGGATCTAGGGCAGCCTTCGTAGAACAGCGAATGTCGGATGCGGCGACGGCAAATACAATTCCCAATCCCTGGCTTGCACATGCCGAAAGCAGTCAGCTTCGTAGCGTGATACAAATTCTCGGCAACTATCCAACGACGCAGCTTCAGCGCGTTGTCGACGAATCGCTATGGCAATCCCTAGCAGAACGATTTGATCTCGACCCCGATCCGGGCGTTCGTGCGTCTTGCGAATGGTGTTTGAATCACCAGGGTCGATCATCAAAACTCGATTTGATCAATGCGAACTTGAGCGAGCGAAGTACGACGCGCCCTGGGTGGTACGTCACGTCCACAGGCCAGACGATGGTTCAGTTTCGCGGGCCGATCCAATTTGTTGCTGGTGCTGATCCTCTGGATCCCGACCGAGATGGGGGGCATTCTCTCGACCCAACCGATCAGACGATAAATGAATGGAGTGAGGATCATCGGCATACAAAGCGGATTTCCCGTAGTTTCGCAATCGCTGCACATGAAACCTCGTTTCGAAATATGCATGAATTCGACGGACTGTTCCACGTACTGCAAAACAAAAATCTCGGACCAACACTCGAGCATCCGGCATGGCGCATATCTTGGTATAAGGCAGCAGTTTATTGCAATTGGCTGAGCAAAAAAGAAGATATCCCAGAATCGGAATGGTGTTTTCTTCCCGATGAACAGGGTGAATACGGGCAAGGCATGCAACTGGCACGGGACTATCTTCATCGAACCGGATATCGGTTGCCAACGGAAGCAGAGTGGGAGTACGCCTGCCGAGCTGGAACCTCAACACGCCGATATTTTGGTGATAGCGATGAATTGATCGATCAATATTCCTGGTACATGCGGAATTCGAATGAAAAGATTCTTCAACTACCTCGTGCGCTGAAGCCCAACGAATTTGGATTGTTCCATACATTGGGTAATCTCGCCGAATGGTGCATGGATGATTTTGATGTGAAGTTTCCCAATACTCGATTCAAAGAAGACGATCTCGAATGCACTTTTGCCAACCCACCAACGCGAATTCTCCGAGGTAGCTGGTTGTTTTCCATGGCTAACGATATTCGAGCTTCCGAATACAGCAATTTCGCTCCTTCCAAACGCGACGTTTATATAGGATTCCGAGTCGCGCGGACGTTGGTTTCCGAATGATTTTCACGAGTGGAGCAGTAATATTTACAATGGGCTGTGTTCACTGTCGAATTGGGAAATCATTGCAGTGCTGAGAAGATTGAGAGAGGAAACGGGGACGAAATAGGGCCTCGACCTTTGCCATGAAATGTGGATATTTGGGGGTGCGTTAGGAGTGGAACTGCTGCATGATTCGAAAGTTTAGGTAACGTCTCAACGAAGGATAAGGTATCCGGTTATGGAGAATGATAATGATCCCTCCATGTCGCTTTCATCGGCTCGAAGAATCGATGCAGCAAGTGATCGTTTCGAAAAGGATTTACGCCGTGGAGTTAATCCAAGCATCGAGACGTTTCTGTTGAACGCTCCGGCAGACGACCGTCAGGATTTGTTGAGAGAGTTGTTGCAACTAGAAATAGACTACCGAATACGACGTGGAGACACGCCCGATCCTAAAGATTACTTGAAGCGATTTCCAGAACTGGAAAGTCTCTGGCTATTCAACCTCATAGCACCAATCAAAGCGAAAATCGCTGGGAACGCTGCAGCGGATGAGGTGACCATTGTTGCTCAGGATCAAACCAAAGCTTGGGATCGCATGGGGAGTATCCGATATTTTGGCGACTACGAATTGTTATCGGAAATCGCTCGAGGCGGAATGGGAGTCGTTTATAAAGCGAGACAAATCAGTCTCGACAGAACCGTCGCCATCAAGCGAGTGCTCGCCGGACAGTTGGCTTCCAAGAATGAAGTCGAGCGGTTTTACGGCGAGGCCAAAGCGGCTGCCCAATTGGATCACCCCAACATCGTTCCTGTCTTTGAGGTTGGATGCCATCAAGGACTGCAATATTTGGCGATGGGATTTGTTGACGGAAAAAGTCTCGATCAGTTAACTACAGACGTCTTGATCGAGACTCGCGAAATTGCCCGAATCATGTTGTTGGTATCACATGCGATACAATATTCTCATGACAAGGGAATTATTCATCGCGATATTAAACCTTCGAATATTCTTTTAGACAAAGCTGGCGTCCCAAAGGTGACAGATTTTGGGCTCGCCAAGCGACTTGACGAGCAAGATGGGCAGACGTTTTCCGGTCAGATCATTGGAACGCCGAGTTACATGTCTCCCGAGCAAGCTGCCGGAATGACAAATGCCATTGGAGTCCATTCCGATATCTATGCGCTCGGTGCGGTTCTCTACGCATTGCTGACAGGACGTCCTCCGTTCAAAGGGCCTAGCGCAGCACATACGCTAACGCAAGTCTTGGAGCAAGAACCGGTAAGCCCCACACAATTGAACTCCAGCGTTCCAAAGGATTTGGAGACCATTGCCCTCAAGTGTTTAGAAAAATCTATTTCGCGACGATATGCTTCGGCGAGAGAAGTAGCAGCGGAGTTAAGCCGGTTCCTTGAAGGTCGACCAATCCTGGCAAGGCCTATTGGTAAGCTGCAGCGAACTTGGCGTTGGTGCCGTCGTAATCCCGTTACCTCGGCATTATCATTTTCCTTGGCTTTGGCACTTGTTGCAGGTAGTGTCATATGCGCTTGGTTTGCTTGGCGAGAAAACAAGCAAGCTACAGCAGAAAAACTGGCTCGAAACATTGCCGAGAGACAAACGGAAATCGCTAAAGGACTCAATGAGTTCCTGACTATAGATATTCTTGGCCAAGCGGATATTTGGAATCAAGCTGAAACCGAAAAAACCGTCAATCCCAACATCACCGTGAAAGAAACATTGGATCGATCGGCAGCTCGACTTGGGGAGCGCTTTGCGGGAAAACCGGAAATTGAAGCAGCAATTCGTCGTGCCTTAGGTTCAGCATACACGGCTTTGGGTGAACATACGAAAGCGATTGATCAGTTGGAACAAACAATCGCTTTGTCTGAAAACTTAGCCGAAGTATCCCCGGAAGAAAAGAAATCGCAAGTCGAATCAGAATACCTCCTCGCCAAAAGTTATTGGCTTGCCAAGAATCCGAAAGAAGCGGACAGCGCGTTTCGAAACTGCTTGAAGAAAGCGATCCACGATATTGGGCCGGAATCGCGTGAACGAATGGTCGTTCAAACATCTTTGGCGTTCATTCACCTGGGACAAAATGCCGAAGCTTTGACGCTGTTGGAAGAGATGCAGCCGATTGTCGACAATAAATTTGAAGCGGGTGATACCGATGTTTTGCACTACAAAAATACATTGGGATTAGCTCAGCAATTCGCGAATCAAATGGACAGAGCCTTGGAGACTTTTACGACGAGCCATGTGGA
>JANMNK010000985.1:0-1682 GCA_031373875.1 Pirellulaceae bacterium
TCGACCTTCGCTTCAGCAATGGAGATAACCCACTGTTTGATTTAGTCGCTGGTCCTGTTGTTCGCGAAGCGTTTCCACTCAACTGGAAAGATTCCATTGTTGTTAAAGGCGGCTTGGAACAAGATCTATCGCGTGGTCGAACAATCCGCACTGGCTACAGTTTTAATAGCGATGCCGTCGTCGGAGCGACCGCGACGCCTTATCTGCCAACCATTCTTTCGCATTACTTTACGATGGGATACAGTTGGCAAAAAAATGGCTGGACATATGACACGGCTTACCAATACTCGTTCCGCCCTACTCTCCATGTTGCAACCAGCAGTCTCGCAGGCGGCGACAACTCGAACAGTTCCATGAACACGCGAGCACACTGGATCTTTATGGGTGTGACGAAACGATTTTAGAAGATTCTAGAAAGCACCTCACGCACGGCGATTGCGGTTTCCGAAATCTCTTGTCGGAAACCGCGAAAAGCACCTACGCCTTTGCGATTTCAATGAAAATAATGTTCTTATTCTCTTCCGTTGAAATCCGGATGTCTCGAATGCTATCCTGATCGATCATCGCGGTCATCGCCATCATGTCGATTCGATTGCGATAAATCAAAAACCAGTCCATGCAAGCTTCCATGTAGCCTACGTCTGGAATGCTAGGCAGGAAATTTGCGATGACCAATCGGCCTCCCGATCGCAAACTGGAAAACAAATGATACGTCAAACGTTGCGAAATCTTTTCGTTCAAGTAATCGTAGAGACCTGTTGAGTAAATCAGGTCGAACTGACCTAAGTTCGATTTACCCACAATCAGTTTACGAATATCGGAAACTTCGGTTTCAATTCCCAAGTGTCCATAGGAATCATTAACGACTTCGAGACTGTCGCGGTCGGCATCGATCGCCAAGAAGCTTCGAAAGCGTCGGCGTCGAACAGCGGCACTCATCGACGCTTCGCGAAGATGCCCCGAGGCGACGGCCAAGACATCTTGCGTGCTATTTCCCTGAAGCGAGTCGTCAAGCATATTGGCGATGAACTCCCGACGCGCCCGCACTCCAGCCGACGCTGCTGCACTGGTTGTGTAGTCAAAAACTCGATTGCCAATCTCGCTCATCGGCGGATTAGCCCAATTTTCTTCGCGGCCGTAGATGTAATCCATCATCACCGCATCACCCGCATATCCACGCGGTTTGCTGAAAGCGCGACTCGTAAAGGCGTCTTGATGGACGACGCTAAGTATTCCGGAACCTCGGATCGCATGTACAGTATTCAGCCATTCCGACGCGCTGAGGTGATCGCGAAGTCGTTTGCATTCGACGAACAATCTTTCCATCGCTGCGGTCGCAATAACTTGCTCTCCACCGGAGCGACTTAGGTTTTGCAGAACATCTTGGAGGAAATGGAGCGCCAGATCGGGTGGTGTTTGCACCGCTGGATCGATTCGTCGGAGTACTGGCAATCCAACAGGCGCGGGCGTTGTATCGATTCGATTCGAGATAATGTTTGCCATGATGTAACGGGGTCCAAAAAGAGATGATAGAAAAATCTGTTTGTTCCTTTGTCTGCGCATGACGAAAGTAACGCTCAGCATGTTACGGGTTGCAAGCATGAATTGAAGACACTTCAATCGCTAAATCGTGCAATTTGCGAAGGATCGCCAGCGCTCGTAACACCACCTCATTTGTCCAC
>JANMNK010000431.1:0-3713 GCA_031373875.1 Pirellulaceae bacterium
CTGACCGACGTCTATGGGAATGTCATCAAGGATATTCTGGTATAGACTCAGATGAAAAGCGGTCCCATGGGAGTCTGCTTAATTTCCCTCGTAGCAAGGCTCCGGCCTTGCTACGCGCTGCAACACAGGCTCCCGCCTGTCGCTGTAAACATGACATACGATGACCGACCGGCGGGGAAATATCTTCTCATACAAACGTCACAGCCTACAATCTTCCGTCGCTTCCCCAAACTCATCGAGCGATGAAACGGAATCTCTGCGAGTCGGCGGGCATGGTGTGAAATCAAGGTGCCGCGCCGCGATCTTGCCTTTCAGGCGTACAGAATACACAATCAACGAAAACGTAAGTATTGCTGAGCCAACTGCAACACAGGAGAAATCCAGTGAACTCGTCCTCGCGGAATTCCGCCAGAGTTTCAGCCCAGACAGAAGAATTGTTGTAACCGTACGTTGAAGCGCACGGCGCTAAGAAGTCCTATTTGATGGATTAGACCGTTCTGTATCATAACAATGTCATGGACTTCAATCGCGGATAACAGGCTCCTATGTCTGCTTTATTGCGGACCACGACGATCGCCGACAAGTTCCTTTCTAATACTCGAAAAGATGATCAAGTTAGGACTATGCGATTCCTAATTCCTTTCTGTGTGATAACGCTTTTTGCATTCACGACGGACATCCTGGCTCAGGAAATTGTTGGCGTGAATGTCGTACCGCATCAGTTCTCTGCCAATATGCGTTGGCGGCGGCCTCCGGATCCGGAACTGGGCGCACGAGTTGAGTTGTTTTTGTTGAACAATTCGCAGCAGGAAGTTTCATTGCTTCCAGGCTCAATTCGTTTCGATGAGAAATCGCCAGCGACGTTGCTTGAAAAGTCCGAGTGGGCATGGCACCACTCGCCGGATTCGTGGGGTGGCGACCCAACAGAATTGCCTGCGAACGCTTTGACGGTTGTTTGCTTCAATGGTCGTGGTACTTCATGGGGAACCGCGACTCAGCACGAATTGAATTGGACAAGTGCCGACAAAGCAGCCACTCTCCCGTTCAACATCGAGGTCGCAAAATCATGGATTGCTGCGATTTCATTTCACAAAGCTTTGGGGACGAATAATTCTCTGCGAATGGTCGCTCACTTGGACAACCAGTCTGACTCGCCCATCAGCATCCGAGCCTGCCGACTTTGGCTGCCGGATTCGAATGCGACGTATCAAGTATTGAAGCCGCAGCCATGGCGAACGGACCTCGCACGGTTCCCCAAAGATTCTGTCATCATCGCCAATTCAAAAGGCGGATTCACATTAGAATTCGAACAACTACCCAAGTCGTACGCTGCGATCGAAGTCCAAGTGCAGGTGGGCGACGACGCGAAAGCCGTTGAATCTCTATGGTCGTATGTCCGCGTGAGATCCATCGAGTTTGATATCAGCGGAGGCTGGACCGCGTCGGATGTTCACGGCCGAAACAGCATGACCATCGAGGAGTATTTAAAAACGCTTAAACGCATGCACATCAACACGGGACAAATCGAAGAAGTTCCCGGCTATACCGACAATGGTGAACTCTATGCCAAATACCCGACCAAGCGATTCAATCGGATGGCCGATCTCGATCGCTACGGTAACGAATCGATGTTAAGCACGATTCACGCGGTCGAATTTTTGGGAGAGCCACAATACGGCGGTGGTCGACCTGTTCCGCCGCAGGAAGTTTACGACAAACTCATGCCATATCGCGCAAGCATTTTGCCGACCACCGTGACGCTTAGCGAAGAGCGATCGTGGCGATATTATGCGGGGCTCTCCGATTTCGCACACTACGATGCTTATCGGGTTATCGCGCCTGCCGCCGACGCTTGGAATAATTACGACCGTTGGGAAGGGCAACGGATTCGCTGGGGTGCGCCACTTGAGACGATTGGCGACATGACCCGCAGTCTTCGCGAGCAAAGTCGGCCTTCGCCGATTGCATATTGGTCGCAAGGTGCGCACGACGGGTGGGGCGGCATGTTCAGTCAACGCCGTTCGTCGCCCACACCCGATGAGCTTCGCGCTCAAGCTTGGCAGGGGCTGGGAAATGGAATCGCTTCGTTGTATTGGTTCAATCTCAGTTTGAAATCCCTTTGCAAGTTTCCTGACCTTATCGAACCGATCACGCGGGTAAATCGTGAAATCAGGTTGCTAGACCAGATTTTGCTCGAAAGCAACGCGTACGAATATCGTCGGGTATCTAAAGATGGCAAACCCGATTGGGACTTGAGTTCCCTGGCGTCTCCTTCGACGGCGGTGCTCATTGCCAACGACATCGCATACGAAGCCGACCACAAAACACGCGAGTTCAAATTCACAACGCGGCCCGCGACCTTGGAGTTTGCCGTGCCAGCTTGGATTCGTCCAGATGCAACTTGTTACAGAATCGACGGTGAAGGTGTTCACCAAGTGCGATTCACTCGTTCACCAAGTTCAATACAGATCGAAGATGAAATCCATGTTGTCGGAGTGTACATTTGCTCCAACGATGAATCTCTGAAGGATCAGTTGCAAACGAGACTCGCTCGACTGATTGCAATTGAAGATTCTGTTGCTTTCGATCCAGGCAAAAACGAAGAAGATTTGAAAACGCTTAGGTCCTGTCTTAAGGCTGCTGCTAAAAATTAATTGGGCGAGTGGCGACTCCGGGGACCAGGTGGGCGAAATGGACTGAGTTGATTTGAGGGGAGAAAAGGTAGCTGTTCGGGCAGGGGAACTAAGCATCGTGCGGTTTTTAAATGTCTTCTTTCTCTCCGCAAAAGAACCAAATGACGCAAGTTTTTCGGATCGAAAGGCAACACTGATTTCTCGCTCGATGCTTACTCCCCTTCTCTTCGGTACTCCGAGGAGAAGGGGTCGGGGGTTGAGGAGCGAAGCATTTCGAAAACTCCCGCGAAGTCAAAAATTCCTGAACCGCTCTCAAACACAAGCGAACTCCTGACTCGCTCGAAACTCTCTGCCTCTTCATCCCCAACCCTTATCCCCCAAAGACGGTGGAGAAGGGAGTGAGATATCAGCGGGCCAGCGTCAATCGTAGGCTTCGTGTTCATGACCACTCCGTGTTTAAGCACCCATGCATAAGTTTACAGTCACTTGAAGTAACCGTGGCTAAGGCCAAAACGGCTGATAACGCTAGATAACTTGTGCTGGGGTGCTTATATGCCAAAGTCCGCAGTCTCCGGTACTCCGAGAAAATGGGGCAGCTCGATCCTTGCTTAGAATGGTGCAGTGTCTTAATGTCTTCTTTCGCTCCGCGAAAGTATCAAACAACGCTATTTTCTCCGAGCCAAAAGCGACACTTATTTGCCGCACGATGCTAAGTGAATGCACGTACGTGTCTGTATGAGCTTTGGATGAGAATGATGGTGTAAGGATTTTCAGAGAACGCTATTGGTCTGCATTGGAAAATTTTGTTTTACGACAACTTGGGGCATCATTTATGGATTTAGGTATTGTTTCGCGATTCTAAGACTCCTCATCCCCCTTACCCCTTCTCCTCGGAGTACCGAAGAGAAGGGGAGATAGGGAGGCGTTAGAGTAGTCACGCGGAGATAACGAAGTCACGCGGAGATAACGAAGTCAGGCGGAGATAACGAAGTCAGGACGTTTGGTTTTACGCTTGCGTTATTGCAGATTGGAATTGATCGAAGAGGTAACTGCTGTCGTGGGGGCCGGCGGAGGCTTCGG
>JANMNK010000503.1:0-2560 GCA_031373875.1 Pirellulaceae bacterium
ACTCCGTTGTTTTGAATTGAACGGTCGCAGTGTGTATGAACACGATTACGGCTATCCTCCACATGATCATCTTTATTGCATCAAGTGCATGAGCCTGATTGAGTTTCGGAGCAGTGAACTCGAGGCCATTCGAGACGAGGTTGCCAAGCATCACCGATTCCGCGTCCGCAGTCATCGGCTGATCATTCAAGGTGTCTGCGACGATTGTTCTAGGCAGCGAAGCCGCGACCGTCGACACCAAGACCGCGTCTAAAAATCCTATTGCCAGATCCTAGTCGTTCCCTTTGTAGTCAGTGGCAAACATTGGGATCAATTGAATTTCTGCAAGCGATTTCGACCCTCACATTAAACCCGTACTTCGGCCGTCAGATTCTTTGAAACTTCGACTTGTGCTAGAGTTGGCTTAACGACCTCTTCGATAAATTCATGCACTTGATGTTCAGCGCGACCGATAAAAGCCTTGGGATCGGCTACCGCCTCGACATTCACGTTGGAAAATGCTTCGTCGGCAGCCAGCCTACTGAGAAGATCGTTGGGCAATGCGTCTTGTTTCACCACTAACGCCGCTGCTTGGCTGTGTTGGCGAATTCGTTCATGCAACTCCTGTCGGTCGCCACCTGCTGCCACGCCAGCCATCAAGATCGATTCGGTCGCCATAAAAGGCAATTCTTCCATCAGATTCTTTGCGACCGTCTTCTCATAAACAACCATACCTTCCGCCACATTCTGCAGAAGGATGAGACAAGCATCGATCGCCAAAAAAGCTTGCGGGATAACTAGGCGACGATTAGCGCTATCGTCAAGTGTTCGCTCGAACCACTGAACGGCCGAAGTCATTACGGGACTGGATTGCATACTCATGACGAATCGCGCGAGGGAACAAATTCGCTCTGACCGCATTGGGTTGCGTTTGTAAGCCATAGCGGACGAACCGATTTGTTCTTTTTCGAAGGGCTCTTCGACTTCTTTACGATGGGCCAACAACCGGACGTCCGTTCCGAATTTATGAAGCGATTGTGCGATTCCACTCAAGCAATCGACAACTTGAGCGTCGACTTTTCTAGAATAGGTTTGACCTGTCACGGAATAGCTGGCTTCAAATCCAAGCTTTTCTGTGATGCGTTTTTCCAGCAGCCGCACCTTAGCATGGTCGCCATTAAATAGCTGCAGAAAACTGGCTTGCGTGCCTGTCGTTCCTTTCGCGCTACGCAGTTTTAACGTAGATATCCGGTGAAGGACTTCTTGCAAGTCCATGACTAGGTCGTATGCCCACAATGTCGCTCGTTTGCCCACGGTTGTTGGCTGAGCAGGTTGAAGATGCGTGAAAGCTAGACAGGGTAGGCCAGCAAATTTCTTGGCAAAATCGCTCAGCAGTTGAATACACATCGCCAAACGTTTCGATACCATTTCAAGACCCTCGCGAATGAGGATCAGGTCGGCATTGTCGGTGACGTAACAACTGGTCGCGCCCCAATGAATGATCCCGCGAGCCGTTGGGCATTGGTCTCCATACGCATGAACATGGGCCATGACATCATGACGCATTTCACGTTCATATCGGTTTGCAACGTCTAGGTTTAGGTCATCACGCGACTTGATCAGCTCAGCAATTTGCGCATCTGTTATGGGAAGTCCCAGTTCTTTCTCTGCTTCCGCTAACACAATCCACAAAGTTCGCCACAGCCGGAACCGTCGATCGGCACTCCAAAGAGCTGCCATTTCTCTGGATGCGTAGCGCGAGGTAAGGGGATTTTCGTAGATCGCCGAATTACTGGTCATTATGAGGGATATTCTGGGTCTGAAAGTATAGGGAATTGAACTCGCTCTAGGTACATTCAATCGCTGGCTGAGCGATCGCTAGGGTGATTTCTCAATGAATTTTCTTAGTTGGCTAGCATTGCAAGAGAAATTGTTTTTGGCAAATAATGGATATCTCGCGAAAAAAAGGAAGCTGCCGGTTTCGTTTCTGCTCGCGATTGTCGATAAAAATGCTTGGTTGAGAACCCCTGAAACTCGCCTTCGGGTGTCAGGGTTTTCGCCAACGGCAAGGTTTCGGTAAGATATAGCGACAGCATCCCGAAACTGAGTGGGCAAATGCCCCAAAATCTTCAGGAGAATTCTAAGTGCGTTTCCAAAGACTATGCTTTTCTGCGTTCGCTCTTTTCGGCGTGAGCAATTTTTCATTGGCTCAAGAGAATGCGATTATCCCTGCGACGCAATTGGTCCCTGAGAGCACTCAAGGATTTGTCAGGTTCAGCAACTTGCCGCAATTCCTTGATCGGTGGAACAAAACCCAACTCGGCGTTTTGGCAGAACTCCCCAGCATGAAAGCCTTTTGGGAGGAACAGCAAAACGAAATCGAAAAACGATTCCGAGACGCTGGCTGGCAGATCAACTTGCATCCCAACGACATTAAGGAAATTGCTACTGGCCAAGTCGCAATTGCTTGGATTGCAATGCCGAGTGAAATCCGAAAACCTTACTCCGTCGTCCTCGTTGTCGATATTGGAGGAAAAGAAGTCGAGACCCAGCAAGTGCTGGAGCGAATCGAGGAAGAGCT
>JANMNK010000506.1:0-4624 GCA_031373875.1 Pirellulaceae bacterium
TACATTGGCTTGACAGGGCTCTTCGCCGTGAACGCATCCGTTACACAATCACGCAAATTCGAAAGTCCAAAGACTGCCAAGTGGACCGAAGATTGTGATGACAGATCCCGTCGAACGAAATATAAGCGCACGACATTGCTAGAGCTTCGCAAGACTGTCGACGGCGAATAAAACGTTCAACGAGGATCGCTGGTCTCGCGGTTTGGTAAGACCAAGATTGATCGCCGTGGCCGGTTGAGCATTGCCGTTGAACCAAGCCGACTGCGCTCGTTTTCTCGAGGGCTGTGGAATCGGGCCTCGCTCTAAAGACGACAAGTTCGAGTCGAGCGGCGATGCGTTTTGTTAATTGTTGGCGAATTGTGTGGTGAGCAGATTTTAGATGCGACGTGTCGCAAATCCTTTTAAGCTTCAGTTGCATTCTGCTTGCGCGCGCTTCTCTCCTGAGCCTCGGCCGTGTCGTTCGACCTGATGTTGGGTCGTCTACAATTACGCAACTTGCTCGAGGGGACTTTTCCATGACACTTTATGATCGCAGTCTAAATCCGTACACCAAACGCATAACGCAAAACATGCTGATTCGTCAAAAATTGCCAACGCGCATGCGGATTGCTACACTGACTCCCTGTTAAGCCGTCGCGGCACAATTGTATTGGAAAGCAACTGGGGACGATCGATCGTATCGCTCCGTCGGTTCAGTTTGATGCCCACTTTATTCGTCTGGGATCGACGACTAGCCTGTGGCGCAACAGCCCAACTCGCCCGACGCGTGGATTGCAATGCGTTCTGTTTAGGGGCCGAAACATTGAAATGATTGCAGTAACCGCAGATTTGTGGCATAACTTGGCACGCCATGAAACGCGTCTTGAGTATTCGCCACCATAATCCTCGTGCTCATTCATTTTGCATCGCTGTAATCGGACGAAGCCTAGCGTCAAAGCCAAGAAAATGCGTTTATAACTAACACTCGCGGATGTGAACTTGCTTGAACCGAACCAGAGGGATAACCATGAATAACAGTTATCGGTGCCAAGCTTTAATAGTCAAAGTCCGGTTGCCGATCAAATGCATCATCATTCTTTTTCTAAGCCTATCCGCAGCCCCGGTGTTCGCACAGTCTTCCTATCCACCAACGTTTAAGGACGCCCGCGTCGAGACATATCGCAAGATTGACGCGACCGAACTGAAGCTTTGGATGTTCGGGGAGTCGGACCCCAATTCGCCGAAACCCGCGATTGTGTTCTTCTTTGGTGGTGGTTGGAATTCGGGATCGCCGGCCCAGTTCGAGAACCAAGCACGGCATTTCGCAAAGCGTGGCATGATTGCCATCATCGCCGATTACCGCGTCAAATCCCGGCAAGGTGTGCAAGTGGTTGAATGCGTGAAAGACGCCAAGGCCGCCATCGCCTGGGTTCGCGAAAATTCCAAGCGTCTTGGCATCGATCCGGACAAGATTGCCGCATCCGGAGGTTCTGCCGGTGGTCACTTCGCAGCCAGCACCGGGACGATCAGCGGTTTCGGCAGCGATGAACGTCCCAATGCCATGATCCTCTTCAACCCCGCTTGCGCGCTCGCTCCTATTGCGAGCTGGAATCCTGCAGGGGCCAAGTCTGAACTTAGCGTCGAGCGAATGGGCGTGGAGGCGCAGATGATCTCGCCGGCCCATCACATCGGCCCGCACACGCCTCCGACCTTGATACTTCATGGCAAGAAGGATACCACGGTTCCCTACGCTTCCGTCTTCGCGTTCGAGAGTGTAATGAAGAAGGCAGGTAGGCCGTGCAAACTGGTTGGCTACGAAGGTGCGGGCCACGGCTTCTTCAATCGCCGCGAGGATTACTCCAAGACCCTCGCCGAAGCCGACAGTTTCCTCGTCGATCTCGGCTGGATCAAAAAGTGAAGTCCCCTTTTAAAACGGCCACCTGACCAAGAAGCGTTCGAAAGCTCATTTCCGATCATTGAAGCAATTTACAGTTGCACTAACGGGCGGCGTCTTACAAGCAAAGTGCCGGGGCACAGGACAAATATGGATGTATTTGTTGATATCAATGGCGACATTCGGCAGATCGATTTTGACAACTGACGAGCCAAGCAAGGTTGTAAACCGGAGCGGCGATTGGCGTGTACTTTGGATTTTAAACCAGTAGCCGCTAACGGAGTGTCTTGATCGGGAATCAAGTTGGACACACATTTGTGAAATGTAGCCTTTTCAGGACAATTCGAAAAATTCTGCTGGCGTGGATTGCGTTATTCGTTGTATGTGCGGGTACAGTCCTGGCGGACGAAACGGAGATCAGCTACGGCAAAGCTGCGCAGCAAAAGCTGGATGTCTATTCTGCTATTGGTGGTCCGCAAGGGAAGGCTTGTCCGGTTATGGTCTGGGTTCATGGAGGCGGATGGCGACACAGAGACAAAGACAATCGCAGTGGTATCAACCTATGTAAGATTTGGGCGAATGCAGGCATCGTGATGGTAAACTTAAACTATCGACTGACACCGGATGTCATGCATCCCGCTCATGTAGAAGATGTGGCTGCCGGCATCGCGTTGGTGCAACAGAACATCGCGAAGCACGGCGGAGATCCCGAGAAGATTTACCTGCTTGGTCATTCTGCGGGTGCGCATCTCGTCGCGCTGGTGGCAACAAACCCTGTGTATCTTAAAGCGCATCGTCTGGTTCCCAAAACGACACTCGCGGGAGTATTGGCCATTGACACCGCGAGTTACGAACTGGCCTCGACGCGGACGCTCGCGATGCGCAAGATGATTCGTGATGCCTTTGGAGATGACCAAGACACGCTGACGAGTGCTTCGCCAGTTCAGCAGGCCAAGGCCAATCCCGATGTCGGTCCGCCGTTCATTCTTGCGGTCGTCAAGCAAAGCCCCGAGGCTTGGCAAGAGTCCATCGCCTTTAAAAATGTTCTTCCAAAAAGCAAACTCATCGTGATGAGTTATCCTGAAAGTGGTCAACTAAAGGCACACGCGAAAATCGCGTAAGACCTTTTCGATACGAACAACGAGATGACGCGATAGTTGCTTGATTTTGTCACGAAAGGCAAATGGTGAAGGTTTGAAAGTGGGCCACCGGCGAACGGATTTAGGATTAAATGCTGCTGAAGTATTTGACCATATCGCAGCGGGTTTGGCGTGAAGAGTTGGAATAGCTTAGATACTGGTAAGAGTTGGGCAAGAACTGGGAACACTGTTCATGTCGACTGCGCTGCCGGGATGTTTTCGTGTGGGGCGGCCAAAGCTCTAGGGGCTTTCCTCGGACTCAAGCTACGGTGCGAAAAGATTCTTGTTTTGCCTCGCTGCAATACGCTTTAGGGCAATTTTTACGCGAGCTTTCTCGTTGTGTCTTCGTGTAGGTGCTACGCCCCTAGCCCATCCGCTGCTGAACACCTTCAGGATTTTTGGGTCTCCCAAAGTGAATCGCAAAAAGAAATCAGAGACTTTTAAACGGCGCTAAACTGATCTTCCGCGTTGTATCGCCAAAGACTTGGTCGAGAAACTCAAATAATTTATCGTCCGATGTTGTAAAGGATGCGAAAAAATAGCTATCCAAACGGAGTGTGCTATTTGCATCCAAACTTAAGTAATGCGGGTCAGCGAATCGGTACCGCTTGAAACGAAGTTCGTCATCGAATGGGTTGTATGGTACCGAATAATCCGATAACCCAAGTTCTGTTTTCACGTTCAGTATCGCTAGCAATTGAGTTGTGCGATGGTCTTTCGACAAACCCACGGCAAACGATGGCATCATGCCCTTAGTTGCGGATACGTCTGTGTCTCGTTGCTGCTGGTAACCCCCGGATGCAAATCGCTTCGCGTCTGTTGTGATCCTGCGTTTGTATCGAACGAATTAAGTTGCCGTACGGGCTCGTCGATCGAAAGCGTCCAGCCTTGCGTAGAAGTGCTTCCAGCCGGAGTGAGTTTGGAAGATGGAATCGACGAATCCGAAGCGATCGAAACGGGGTTGGCGAACAACTCACTTTTCCAAGCAACCTTGGCTCAACTCGGAATGGCTGGCGGCGATTCTGTTCAAGCGAGTTTGATCGCCAATCCGCAGGTGCAGATTTACTTTCCATCGGGGGCCAAGGAAGGCCAATACACTCTCTTCGCGCCGATTGAATCGTATTTCTTGCGGCCAGCGCGTGTGAAAGTCGCCAATCGCGAATACCGTCGCGTTGGAGAGCAGCTTGTCCAAAACGGATTGAACGTCGTTCGCGATATTCGACTTGCTTACACCGATCTCGCATTGATAACAGAGCAATCCAAACTCGCAGCCGAAGCCGTGGATATCCGACAAGGAATTGCCGACTTGACGAACAATCGATTCAAGAACGGGGATATCAGCGAGCTAGAAACGATCACTTCCAAGGTGGATGCATTGAATGCGCGAGCACTTTTAGGAGTTCAGCAGCAAAATGTACAGATCAGTCAAGCTCGCCTGGCGTCGCTTATCGGAATACCGACTACTCGAACACCGCTCGTTCCGAACTCATTCGATAACTCGTCTGCAATGGCATTCAGCATGAGCGAAGAAGAGTTGATTGCCACCGCATTAGCTTGTCGCCCAGACTATCACGCTGCACGTTGGACGGTCGCTGCGGCTCAGGAAAGGTCC
>JANMNK010000576.1:0-1849 GCA_031373875.1 Pirellulaceae bacterium
GGGCCTGCTGCATCGCGATATCAAGCCGAGCAATATCTTGTTAGAACGCAATGTCCAAAGGGCTTACATTGCGGACTTCGGGCTAGCCCGCGCAGCGGACGATGCAAGTCTGACTCGAAGCGGATTTCTTGCGGGCACGCCAGACTACATGTCGCCAGAACAAGCCCGCGGCGAATCGATCGACGCTCGTTCGGATTTATTTAGTTTAGGAAGTGTTCTATACACGATGTTGACTGGCCACCCCCCGTTCCGAGCCGCATCACCGATGGCAGTTTTGAACCGCATTTCGCAAGACACACCTCGTCCGATTCCCACTTGCAACCCGCGAGTCCCGCTTTGGTTATCCGCCTTCGCGGAACGCCTCTTGAGCAAGCTGCCAGACGACCGATTCGCTTCCGCGGCTAAAACAGCAGAGCTCTTGGAAGCGGCACTCAGGCATCTCCAGGACCCGATTGCATGTCCGTTGCCCGCGGCCCTGACGAAACGCAATGATACACCGAAGCGAATGAGCCAACGCACGAAAAACCTCGGAATCATTGTTTTGTGTTTGCTCGGAGGCTGGGCTGGCGCAGCCATTTGGCTGCCTCGAATTCTTGAGAGCCCAATCAACCCGCAGCCTAGTCAAGCCGTTACCGGAGCAAGTGAACAGACACCCACAAAACAGATTTCCAGTGCGACGCAGTCGGATGTTCAACTGTTTCAGCAATTCGATTTGATGGACCGGGAATTCGCATCCATGGACGAAGAGTTGACGCAGGCGATTTCAGACTCGTCCTTGCAATCGTCCTTAGAAAATTCGGCTGGTGACGGGGAAAACGCGAGCGAATCGATCGAACGCGATTTTCTGGATGGCATCAAGGATATTGAGCAACAAATCGAGCAATGGCTTCGCGAATTTAACTCCAAAGGGAAATCATGAAACGCTTTTCTTTCGCATGTGTTCTGTTTCATCCAACTACATTGTTCATTGTCGCGAGTCTATTGACGCAACATTCGGCGTTCGGGCAAAAGGGTTCAAATATACTTGGTGGCTCTAGCACCGCCATGAAAGGCGAAGAAAAAGCAGCGATGGCGTTCCGAGAGCGCTGCCTTCTGTTATCCACCAAATTCAAGCACAACGGAGTTGAGTTTCAAAGCAAGAGTGGGATCGGCTGTGTTATTGCAACGCCGCAGGGACAACGCATTTTGGCGATGCCGCTAAGCATGACCCAGCCCATCGAGGTCTTGGAAGGGAATGAACCAAAGGCGAAAGCAAAACTTTCCATCCCTAGCAGCTTGCTTCTGGCCGCGAAAATCGGCAGCGACAAAATAAGTCGAGAACGACTAGATGCCTTCAATGCTCAAGTTGCTGACCTGCCAACGGTCAACGGTCCAAAGGACTTTGCATTAGAATCCGAACGCAAGATATTTCAAGCTTTGGATGAGCGAGACGAGGTGGCTTTTAACGGCACGCCGCTCTCCGGGGTAATGAAATACTTCAGGAATTCACACACAATTCCGATTGTATTCGATGAAAGGGCGCTTGAAATCGAGAAGATATCACTCGACGAGCCGATTACTTTAGAGCTACCCGAAGTCGCTTTTCGCTCCGCGCTCAATCTAATTTTGGAACCGTTAAAGCTGACTTACGTGATAGAGAATGAAGTCCTCAAGATCACATCAAGACAAGCAGCCGGAAACAGTGGCATCGATTTCACAGATCATAAACAAGTGTCCGAACGCCGGATCCACCGAGCGTTGAATGAGCGAGGCGAAGTGTCATTTAACGGCACGCCGATATCAGGTGTAATGCGTATCTTCATGGAAACACACCAAATTCCGATCGTAATCGACGAACGGGCGCTCGAAA
>JANMNK010000578.1:0-2320 GCA_031373875.1 Pirellulaceae bacterium
GTCCAGCAGCGGTAACGCCAAACCGACACCGGATGCTCGCAAGAATGTTCTTCGCGTCGTCATACTAAATTGATTCGGCATGGCCCGTTCCGTCAAATTGTTTGTTAAACATTGAACTGTTGTCTCGTGTACTCTATTTGCGTTCCCGCAAAAACGATTTTCTAAGCACCCATACAAAAGTTTACCGTCACTTGAAGTAACCGTGGCTAACGCCAAAACGGCTGATAACGCTAGATAACTAGTGCTGGGGTGCTTATTTAGTTCGGAATAGCTCGCTTGCAACGACTTCATAGATCAGTGTACGAAGTCCGGATCCCTGTGCCTTGGTTTTCGCGGCTATTATTTCGATTTCATCTCGGTCGGCAAAGCTGATCCCTGCCCCAGTGGCGTACGTTGTCAACTTGCCGGCCAAACAACGAATTATTTGCTCTTGGTCGTCAAGCATCAACTTTTTGAATTCGCGGATATCGGCAAAAGGTCGACCGTCGGACGTTTGGCCGCTCGAATCGATGGGCTTGCCAAGTTTGTATTCCCAAATACTTCGACCTTGAAGTTTCTCGGTCGGCTGGTCACCATCGCCGACAGAGCGATAGCGCTGTCGAAAACCGCCGATCACGTCGAAACTCTCCAAAGCGAATCCTGGAGGATCAATTTCGCGATGGCAGCGATTGCATGTCTCCGAATCGCGGTGCTTGGCCAGTTGCTCACGTATCGTAGTTGCGCCTCGCGTATCGGGTTCAATTCCATTGACCGGCGGCGGTGGCGAAGGTGGAGTACCAAGGATTCTGCGCAAAATCCACGAACCACGAATCACCGGCGAAGTCACTGTTCCATTCGCTGTGACTTTCAGAACAGCAGCTTGCGTCATGACTCCGCCGCGTGGGCTGTCCGTCGGCAACGAGACGGGACGAAATTCTTCATCGTGCTTGTCGCCCTTTGATTCCAGAAAGGATTCTGTCAAACCGTAGTGGTCGGCCAATCGGCGATCAAGAATCGCAAAATCTGAGGCGATCAAATTCGCGATTGGCAAGTTTTTATCGAGAAGTTCGCGAAAGTAGTTCCGGGTTTCAGAGACCATTGAATCGCGAAGGATATCGTCGTATTCCGGATACAGTTTTGTATCCGGCGTCGTGGCATCAATCTGATTGATATCCAGCCATTGCCCAACGAAGCTTGAAACAAACTGCTCGGACTTGGGCGAGTTTAGCATGCGATCAACTTGCCCACGAAGAACATCAGGGCTCGAAAGCTTTCCCTGCTCAGCAAGTTCCAGAAGCTCATCATCCGGCGGACTACTCCAGAAACAATACGACAATCGCGAAGCGAGAGCGTAGTCGTCAATCCGACCGGGCGCTTCGTCCAGTATCAAGAATCGTGGAGAAACCAGAATACTGCGAATAGCGACTCGCATGGCTTGTTCGTAGGAACGACCTCGATCAAGCTCAGCGTGAGCCAGTTGGATAAAGCGGTCCGCTTCTCCTGGTTTCAATGGTCGGCGAAAGGCACGTAAAGCGAATTTCTCAATCGCATCGCTGGAGGCCGCTTTGGAATCGTCAGGGACCAATTCATATTGGATGTGGCCTTGGTTCGTCCAGCGCCCGCGACCGTTCAGCTTTCGGACGGAGTTAGCACCGAACACTCGAGTGATGTTTTCTGGAGGCCATTGTTCGAATAACGGTCCTTCTACCTCGATCCACTCGATTGCCATTCCGGGAACTTTCCAATCCTTGACACTCTCCACGTTCCAAACGCTTTTTCCCTCATCGTCAATACCGATACCAAAACCAGCAAAGCGAAGATGCTCGTTAACTGTTAATTTCGACGTGAACTCAACAACTCGGGGCTTGTCCTCTTCGAGTACAAAATAGCGCAACAAGCGGTTGCTCTTCCAATCGTTGGCATACACTCGCATTGCGATCGGCTCTCCACGGCTGTCGACGGAATAAGCTGATACTCGAATGCGGTACAAGCCCGTTGCTGGGGGAGCGAACTGCCTCAAGTTATCTGGCGAGTAACCGTGGCTAATGAAGACAATCGCGTTATCGAGTTCGCGAAACAAACGACGATGGCGCGACCCCGAAACCGGATCGACGTGATCTTCGGCTGTGTCTAAATTCTCACGAACTTCTTTTTCATCGTGATAACGAAGCCGCTTGTTGAAGATTTCGGGCCGCTCGGTCAATCGCAGGCAATCGTCGAGTGCCAAATCGATCACTTCGAGATATTTCTCCAACTGAACGGCCGAAATTCGCAACCCATCTGCGACCGTATCAAATCCTTGCGAGCGTCCATCTTCGGGCAGTAAGTGTTGGATGTTGAT
>JANMNK010000584.1:0-1807 GCA_031373875.1 Pirellulaceae bacterium
TCCACATCCACTTGAACCCGAGCCAGACCATGCCTGGGGCCGCCAAGGGCACAAAATGACTTGGCACAATCATCCCCGCGTTGCCTGAAGAGCAGCCATCGCCCGTGTTTGCTTCCCGATCGAGAACAGTAACGCGATGACCCCGTTGCGCGCAGTAATACGCTACACAAAGACCAATAACTCCGCCCCCGACCACGACGATGCGTTTACTCATAGTTTTTTGTCAAATAGCCAATTGGCCGCTATTCGCAATGTTCTCCAAAAAGTCGCGTACTAAAATAGCGTTCTGCTCGGTCGCACAGCAGAGTCACGACCATAGCATCTGGGCCAAGTCGTTTTGCTTGATTGAGGGCCGCTGCTACGTTCGCTCCCGATGACGAACCGACAAGCAGCCCGAATTCGCGATTCAATCGACGCGTCATCTCCATCGCGTCCAGGCTGGATACTTTGCATGTCTCGTCGATCTCCACGCCGCGCAACAGCGGCGGCACAAAGCCACCGGCGATGCCTTCGATCCAATGACAGCAAGCTTCCTCGCCTGCCAGCAACGCAGATTCTGCAGGTTCCATAGCCACGATGCGAGTCGATGGATTCGCTGCCTTCAGCCCGCGACTGCAGCCTGCGAGAGTTCCGCCGGTGCCGTAGCCTGTCACAAACACATCCACCGGACGCGGCGACTGTCGAAGGATTTCCTGTGCGGTTTCATGCTCGTGATCCGATGCGTTCAGTGGGTTTTCGAACTGGCAAGGCAGAAAATATCGCTTGTCGGCATCCGCCATTCGTCGAGTAATTTCGATGCCGTGCTGATAACCACTTTCCGCGAACAGAATCAAGTTAGCGCCAAAGTGTTTTATTATCTTGCGTCGCTCGCCACTGGCGCGCTCGGACATTACGATCGTGACGCCATAACCTCGCGCCGCCCCGACCATAGCGAACGCGATGCCAGTATTACCGCTGGTACATTCGAGGATGACTGAGTCCGGGTTGAGCAACCCGCGTTCTTCGGCATCGCAAATGATCGTACGAGCTAGTCTATCCTTGATGCTCCCACTGGGGTTCAGGAACTCGCACTTGCCCCAGATCGTCCTGCCTTCGGGGGCGAATTCAAGAGGGATCAAGGGCGTATTCCCGATGATCTCTAATAGTGCGTCGCCTCGCATGACGGAGTCCTTTTCTTAACCTTGAATTAAACGATCAAGGCATTATCGTTTTACGACTCCTCTTTGCAAGTCGACCGACCCAATCATTCCTTAGATGGTGACAATATCCAGTCAACGATCTCTTTATTTTGCGTCTTTCTCCAATTGCTGCAAAGTTCGCGAAAGCAATACTCGGATTGCACCATCCGATTTGCCACAGCGCTCGGCGATTTCTTTTGTAGACAGATTTTCGCTAAACCGAAGCCGCAGCACCTGCTGCTGTAATTCGGGCAACTCCGCAACCGCTCGATTTATCTTGGCCAATCGAAAATCGCGACTAACGACCGCACTGGGCGATGTGATACTCGAAATCAGCATCTGCTCAAAATTGGATACGGAAGAGTTAGCATCTTCGTTTCCGTGAATCGACCGCTGCTTTGCCGCAGAACGCTTTTCGGCTGAATAGTGATGTCGATGCGCATCCACGACACGCCGTCTCGCCAGTTGATCTAACCAGCGATCCACGTCCAACTCTTCGCGAGGGATTCTTGGCAACGCAGCGATGGCGCTGACGGCGATCTCTTGAACCAAATCTTCGAGGTCCAAAACGGCCAGGAGATGGCTTCCCGCAATCGTCCGCAAAAGACCCAACAAACGTGGACAGCTTG
>JANMNK010000586.1:0-4717 GCA_031373875.1 Pirellulaceae bacterium
GGACTCAGTGAAGCCTGACCCGCGCGACGACTTGCCAAAGCCCGCTCCGAAGTGCCCGCTTTGCCAGATCGAAATGAAGTGCATTGCCGAACGTCCCCGCCCCAGTTGGAGAGAACTGCTCAAGTGCACCACCGATGGAACTGACTATCCCAAAGTCGCATTAGCGCGGACGAACACCGGCAGCACCCTTGACCAGAAGCTTTCTCGAAGTCATCACCGCGAAAGTCTCCGCCCTGAGAACCTTCCTCTACCGGAAGTTTAAGTCCCATGCCACTATTCAACCGAACGTGCCCCCAAGCACCGACAACCTCAGCCGTCCCAACGGCCCACAGAAAACGCCACGAAAGCCGCGTTCCTCAACGCTGCGCCAGCCTGGAAACTCAGCCCGCACAAACGTTCCCAAAGTCAAATCCCGCGACTGCTCAGAAACTCGAATTCGCAAAAACTTGCCAACTCGCATCCGGATTGATAAACTAACTCTCCGTCGAGCCCTCGCAGCACAATAGTCGTTCGCAAGCCACTTGTAACGACCGCCCCGCTCCGTCGGCTCAGTTCAGCGCCCAATCTATACGTCGGGGATCAAACGTATTCCGAAGGGGCCAACAACTCCCCTCCCCGACGCATAGATTGCAATACGTTGAACAGCGCCAAGTTCGTTGACGGATTTGACGTAAGTGCTTTATTTGCTGGGATTTATTGCGATTGACATAGAAGGGCAAAAGACGCGACCCTCCGTGTGCAAAATTGTCTCACATGGAAACCACGGAAGGTCGCTCCAATTTCGATTAAGGATATCGCAAAACTCGGACGATTGCTTGGTCAGTTTCTCATTCTTTTCGCAGATTGTTTTGCCAGGTCAGAAGGTAGGCAATTGATGTTATCTATGTTCGCGGATTGCTGTCAGACGGCCAGCGGAACGCGTCTGGTACGAAATGGCCAAGAATCTGTTTCGAGGTCGCAACACCAAGCGGTCGTTTACTGAGAAACTGGCTGAGGAAAACCGGCAACTCCGAGCGGACAACGAACGATTCCGCCACGCATTGGGGCGCGCTAGGGACAAGATTGACCAGACGCAACAACTCTTGCGAAAGCAGCGACAGGAGACCGAAGTACTCCGCCAAAGGCCGATCACGCTGGGGACCGAATTGGTTTTGCCGCATCATTCCTACGGTTCCAAAATACTCTCGCACTTTTTGAACCTCGCCAAAGAGATCGGTTTTCCCTCGCCAAAAACGGCGTTGAAAATCGTGTTCGCTGGGCGTGATATCGACGCGAACGTTTCGTCTTTGGACTCGATTCGCGTGTGATCGTGCAGAGTCGGCATCGCGCAACTAAAGCTCGCGGTTTGCGACGACGAGCCATGGATTTGGCTGGCCGATCAGTCGAATCAAATCGGTCGGGAGAAAGTCTTGCAGATCCTTGGGATTGGGTGAGAGACGTGCCGCCCATCGGCGAATCATTGTCTCGTGATAGGGTGGTGGTGTTGGCCACGGTTCCCCGAATGGGTTGGACTCCCGACGATGTTCGCCGCGAATACAAGACGATCGCCCAGCTCCTGAGTCGTCTGCTAATTTCACACAACAAGAAACTATCTGACGCATCTGAGAGTTACCTGAGCAAGCTCGATGATGCCTACCAAGCGTTTTCAAAATCGAAATATCGACATGAGGAAATGCGTTACAGATCGGTACCCGTTGAAGAATTCGAGTTGAAAGGCCTCGCGATCGCTCTTTCCAGCTCGAGCTTTGCAAGACGCTTCTTTGCCGTCGCGTAGGACTTGGGAGAGAAAGGACCAGACCATGATTGCCGGGGTATAGATGCCATGCAATCCAAACGAGCAGCCGTGCTTTTCAAAGATACGTTCGATGCGTTCTTCCGAAAGAACTTCGGCAAATGGAAGATCTGCTCCACCAAGAAACGCATCCACAATTTTCCGGAAACTGCGACTGCCATAACGCGACAATTTTGGTAATGAATCATCCATGAAAAACCCCTCCTTGGCTTTTCACGAGCAAGTGAACCAAGGAGGGCTTCAATTTTAATACCCAGACAGGCGTATCACCGAAAGATCACCTTGGCTGGGAGAGCTTACAAAATTTCTCAACTCAGCCCAATCTCAATGTACGCGCATAAATAATCCCGACAGTGCCATTCGGCACAGGCGGTCATTGTTATTCTACGATCCCTTTTAATGGCCGTTTGATTCCCAAATCGCGGCCACGAATATACACTGTCGATTTCTTCCCAACCGATACTCGCCTCGCAACCATCGAGAATCCTAAGTCGAGTAAATCATTGTCGCGTGAGTCCTCGTCGTCGAGTCCGACCTCATCTGCGATGTCTTCTTCATCAGGAATTTCCTCGTCGGTGTAATCTTCATCATCATTTGTGTCAGCAAAGTCCACGTCGGCCCTCGAAAATTTGACCTCAGATTTGGGTGCGTAGATTATGCCCGACATTTGATAACTACCACTTTTCGAAAACTGGAGCTTTCCTTTTTTTGTGGGATTCAAGTACATACTTACACCTTTGAGCGGACCACTTATCGAAGGTGACATCTGGATACTGCCGGTCGTCTTGAACTTCACGGTTTTCTTGGAGTTTGAATAGATGGTGACTCCAGGAGCGAGAAGTGAAGAAGAACCGCTAAATGATATCGCACCTCCGTCGATGTAATAAACTCCCGGATGCATATTTACGATGTCATTGGAATCGAATTTCAGCTCGGAGTACGTCCCTGGCTGTAGGTCATAGGTTTCTTGCTTGTTCTTGGTTGTGATAAAATCATTTTGCTTGCGGGAAACTCCCTTGGTAGGGGGCGACAAAACAGTTGCCAGCGGATCAGGAGTTGGCGCGGCGCCGGTCGTTATTTTCGCATCAATGTATCCGCGCTTTTTTTGATCGATACCACCAGATGTCGTGAGGTGATTAGCTTTAATACTGCCCCTTTTTCCCACCGAAACGGATTTCTTTGAAACGGAGTTAACGGCAATATCAGCAGTAACATCAAGAAACGACGATTTGCCTTTAATTTTCAGGGCACCTTTTTTCTTTGACTGTTCGGTGACAAGAAGACCAGCTTGGGAATCGATCATCGTGCCGGCGCCAACCGCTCTTGCTTTTGCATTCAATTTGAAAGCTCCAAAGATCGCGCTGAACGTGCCATCAATTTGTGAGCTAATGGAAACCTCTGCGAAACCAGGTTTGGCACGATTGGGGCCAGCCAGCGGAGGGATATTCACGATCACGTCTTTGGCTGCATATCCGTTTTCTAATGCTAATGCCAAAGCGCTTTCACGGGCAGAGCCATCCACGTCTAAACCATTATCTATTTCCATCCTTTCGTGTAGCGTCAGCCCCGCTGCGTCAGCTGCAGCATCTGCCGCAAACTGTAGCTTGGCTCGTTCCTGGTGCAGGCGACCCAAGTCAACTGAGAGGGCGGCGCAACCAAAAATGGCAACCAAGAAAATCGCCAATAAAGCCAATACAGCTCCTCGGCGTTTTTTGTGTCTTCGTGTTGTTCGTAATGAGTTCATTGTCGATACCCAATCAGAAAGAAATAAGCATGTGGGAAGTACACGTGACGGTGAGTGGAGCGATTGACCCCACTTTGATTAAGCTATAACGGACGGTCACATTCACACTGGTTTTCGAATCGTCCCACACAGCTTCACATGTCAACTTGTCGCGATTCAAACGTTCGGCCCGAGGAAAAATTGCGTTCTGCAAAATGTCGTTGGACGTAACCGCCCGATCGATGATGGCCTCGTATTCGGGTCCGTGAACGGCTGCCCAACGAGCGCCTTCTCGAGCAAAAGCGGAAACGTTGTGAAAGTGAAAAACCACCGATTGCAAGAACATCAGACCGCCGATGATCAACAATGCCAAGGATCCGGCAATGGCAAATTCAACTGCGGCCGCGCCTCGCCGAGTCTTGATCGAACGGCACTTGCGCTCAACGAAACTCGCCTTCGTAAATCGTTGGTACGATAGGAACCAAGCCTGCTTAGTCATCGTCGAGCCCCGATGGAAATACCCGCATACTACACGTGGATTCCAATTGCAGTTCTCGCTGTACGAACAGTGGGAACATTCTCAGGAACGTAGATTTTACCCTGACTACTGCCATATCCCGCCCGGTACGGTCACGCACAATTTGCGTTGTGACCGTGGGTTTGGGAGTTAGGTTAGTGGTGCCTGCCAAGGCCGCTTCTTCTGCGGATTCGAAAGCAGAATGCTCTCGCAAATCAATGTGACTTGCATACATAGCGCCGTTGCGGGCGCAATCGGCGACAATCTGCGTGTAATAGTACACTCGTCCAAAATCGATGGTGAACGCGAATACAACGAGCAGAATAGGCAATGCAAACGCTAATTCAGCAATTGCTGCTCCTTGACGGGTAGCACGGAGCAAATTCATCTTGATTGCGGGCAGAAGCATTTTATTTCAGCGAACCCCATGAGGCGATCCATTAGAGCGATAGTTGAACCCTACCTTTATTTTGCTAAATAAATAAACAATACCGACGTAGTCAGAAGAATTCAAAGTTGACAATCCAGCAAAATCGCTACTGCCCTCAGAGTCGATTTTGCATGACTTGATTAAAGATCCAATTCTATTGGAGCGATGGCAATGAAGAAGCGATGCAGGGCCAACGCAAACATTGGGATATCTGAGCTGACTTGAATGACGCGATTTGGGACACTGCTTTGCAGA
>JANMNK010000651.1:0-7211 GCA_031373875.1 Pirellulaceae bacterium
GCAGTGCACTCACATCGCATGCGGCAATTAAACGCTGTTTTAGGATTTCGTTTGTAAGTTTCGTTGTGGCCGTGGAGGGATCGGTCGTTTCCTGCGCAAGCGTCGAAACGCTGCAAGCAACGCCTACAAACGCGATAGCGATCCGCATTGTGAAGTTACGAGAAAACGTCATTTCAATCGCCCTTCAACTCTCTTTTCATATCGGCCCCGGCTATTGCGACCTCGGGTTGGTCACGCCAAGGCTCTTCTCACTTACACCGTTCAAATTTGGTTTCAATTCTTATCTTTCTAGCCGAATTCATTCTAACATCCGCGAGGAGTTGCAGTGCACGTTGCTAAACTAACCGCAAACGCCCGCGGGATAGTGGCGTACTTCCCTTCAGTTCGTGGCATACCAAAAAGGATGTGTCGAATGAACAGGAATTCATTCGCAAACAGATCCACGCAATAGCAAGGTAACAGCATGCGGCAATCCAATAAGCAGATCCAGATGGCATGGCACGCAGAACCTACGGAAACGGTTCTCGCCGCGATGAAAACAAACGAACGTGGATTGTCGATTTCCGATGTCGCTCGTCGCCAGCAGGAGGACGGGCCCAACGTACTGCCCGAAAAGGGACCGACACCGCTTTGGAAGATCGTTTTGAGGCAGTTTGTTAGTCCATTGATCTATATTCTTGTAGCCGCTGCCATTGTTTCGGCCCTAATTGGTGACTTCAAGGATGCCGTATTCATCGGAGTCGTCTTGCTGCTGAATACGGTAATCGGAGCATATCAAGAATGGCGAGCAGAACAGAGCAGTCAAGCGATGAACAAGCTATTGAGCATGCTTGCTCACGTGGAACGCGATGGTGAAAAGTGAAAGATGGACCAATCACGCTTGCAGATTGCATTCGTTAGAATTGCATTCGTTGAAGGCTAGAGGGCTGTTGGGATTGGTTCTACTTGATCGGGAGTTGTCGGGGTGTCCAAAAAGTAGGCGGCTATGTCGCGGTCTTCGGAGGGGTCGACGGTTCTCAAGGCCACATATATCGCGTCGTGCTTTTGCATGACGACAATAGGCACTGGAAGCGAACTAAGTTTGATGGCAAGTGCTTCTGGTGAGTCGTTTCGAGGAACGATTCGCAACGCAGTGGATGCTAGACTGCATTTCGACCACGCCCCGTCGCCGACTGGGGAATTCAGAGTTTCGCTCGATACGGAACTTACCATTTCGGACGCTTGAATTTGAATGCACAAGCGTCGCGCACGATCTTCGAGGTTAGTAGTGTTGTTTGTAATCATCAAACCGATGGGGAGCTTCTTCCATGATTCAAAATCCACGGCGTCGGAAATAGTTGCACACATCGCAGCTAACACGCCAACGTTTGGCTGGCAACCGGTACTGTTTGCGGATCGTTCTATTTCTTCGACAAGCGAGTTTTTTCCGATCACAATGCCACACGCAGGGCCTCCCATTAGACCATCGCCTGAAACGATGACGAGATCCGCGCCAGCTTGAATTCTTTCGGCGATCGTCGGTACCGAAAGTCCATAGGCTTTGAGATCGTGTAACCCTGCGTTCAAGATCACTTCGGTCGATATAGCGCCTCGGGATTTTGCAGCGTGAATTGCAGCATCGTGATGCGCGCTGAGGCGGTCATCGTGATCGATGCTGCTTGGAAAAAGTGTGATCGTTGACAATTGGGAACGATTGAGAGCGGGCAAGAAATCATTTTCGTCGCATCCGTTGCTAGCACCGATCTCTACGATATTTGCATTGCTGGCGAGCAAGCTGCGAAAGTCCGTTTTTCCAATTCGCAAACAGTCGGCACGCGGCACGACAAACCCGCCTTGACAACAGCCTAATTGTGCGACCAGTCGTAGCGCCAAAGGAATAGAATGAATCACCGTGACTCGTTCAGCGCCTACGGACTTCGCGAGACGTTTTAGCGCCTCGGGGCTGGAAGACCCCGCAGAGCAGTATCCACTGGTGACAGCCAAGTACGCTTGGACGGCATGGCTTGAGAGCGGCGTTGAGGCCCATTGATCACTGAAAATTTGGCCTGTGGCGTTGATGCTAGAACGCGACTCAACTCCATCTCGCCCGAAACGAGCGCCGACCGACTCCACCCATCGTTTGGCCTGTTGCATTGCGTCGCGCAAGTTGGTGGCTTGCCAGCTATCCTTCCATCCAAGTTTTTGCGCTGCATCACGTAGCCCGCCCAGCAACGAAGGCTGGCCGACCAACTCCATCAATTGTTTGACGGCGGCGGGGGGAATGAGTTCTTGTAGACGACTGGGAATACGCATTGTTTACCAAAGTTTGCTTTGGAGAGCCTGTTGATGATTGTGCATTGGCACTCCAATTAATGTACCGCATTCTGGCTTCAAAGAAAAATGCCGACGGAATTTGTATGCCCTAACGCAGAGTGATGATTGAAGTTACGAGTGAGTTCGCGGTTGAATTGCGGCGAGTCACTATGAGGCGAAATTGTTCTAGGAGGCGACGATGGTAATCGTTTCTATGCAGGCGTAGGCCTAATTATCAGAAAAGCTAGGCGGAAAATCGCGACGGAGCGGTTTGCTTGATGAGGCAGTATGCGTGTCCGCTTCGCCGTGTTGATTGGCCAATTCTTGGAGCAACAACTCGCAGCGACGGTCGACGTGAGATTCTTCGAGAAGCATTTGCTTTGTTTCGGTTGGGAAGGGGTAACCGTAACTTATCAAATCGACGAGAGCGCCAAGGGGAATTTGAGAAGCGGCCATTTCGATATTGTCGAGACTGGCCGAGGAGCCTTCCGCTACGCAAATATTCACCGCTTGCATCAGTCTCAAGCGAAGCGATTCTTCGACGTGATCGGGCGGGGTGATATCTTCGATGATTTCGACATGAGCTTTGCGAAATCCCAACTTGGTTTCGATTTCTCGAACGATCCTGGCGCGTTTGACCCCGACGAGCAGAATATTGAAAGTGCCATCCGGAGTCTCGGTATGGGATACGACTTTCCCAATGCAGACTACGGGCGAGAGGGCGGGCTTGTCTTGGTAATTCTTCTCCCAGCCCGGGTACAGCAACGCCATCGCAATAAGCTTGTCCGTTGCCATTGCTTCGGCGAGCATCTGGCAATATCGCGCTTCAAAAATATGCAGCCCCTGAACGACATGGGGAAACAAAACCAAATTCGGCAGGGGGAAAAGACGAACTTCCCCTGAAAAATCTAGCGGCAGTTGTGGTCCGTTCCCGAATACGTGCATGTGTCGTTGTTCTCCAAAAAGAATCCCGTGCTATTGTTAGCCGACGCTCCATTTTGGGAAGTGCGATAAGTTTACAAAGCTGCAATTTACCGAGACATTTCAGGGGCAAACTCGAACTCCAAGCACATTTTCTCCCATTCGGCCTGGATAAGTAACATTCTGCGTGCGGAGATGTTATCTTGCTAGGAATGTCCCAAGAAGTTGTTTATTCGATTGATGGAAACTCGTGTTGGATCGACGGCGAGACGTTGCTTTTTCCGTTTGGATTCGTAATCTTAGCTTGCCCATTCAACGTCCTTAGAACGTTTTTATGCAGGCAAGAGGGCAAGAATAGGACTGGCCTCGAAGTTGCGGACTTGACTCTTCTCACTCAACCTTCTTCCTTCCAGGTTTTTCTATGATTCTCACTGGTCAAGAGATAAGTGCTCGTCTTGGAACGGACATTGTCCTTAATCCATTTGAACCTTCTCGACTCAATGCAAACAGCTATGACCTGTCGCTGCACGATGAGTTGCTAGTCTATGAAGAAGTCGTTTTGGACTGCAAGCAGCCTAATCGGTTTCGGCGGATTGCTATTCCTAAAGAAGGCTTGATCCTCAGCCCGAACCAACTTTATTTGGGCCGGACGGTCGAGTACACCGAGACGCACAATTTAGTTCCCATGATCGAAGGCCGATCGTCGGTTGGCCGGTTGGGATTGTTTGTCCACATCACGGCAGGTTTTGGTGATATTGGATTTTGCGGCTACTGGACGCTGGAAATTTTCGCAATCCAGCCTGTGCGCATTTATCCGGGCTTGAAGATTTGCCAGATCATTTATCACGAAGTGTGTGGCGAAATTCAGGAATACACGAGCGACAAGTACCAAAACAATCGCGACATCCAACCAAGCTTGCTGTATCAAGAGTTTGGCCAAAAGGACAATCCTGATCAATTGGTGCTTGATTTCGAGACTGCCGCGGCGGCGGCCTTAAAGGATTAGACAGAATCTGACGGACAGTAGAAACGTAGATTCGATTAGTGACTTGCTGGATTGCTTCGAAAATGACGAGGCAATGCTGCACCTCGCATCGAAACACCTGCTTGTCGGTTGCTTAATCGTGTGCTTCGACGCATTAACGTACTGCTTGCGTTACATCATCGAGAAATAGTTATCTACTGCGAAATCCATATACTCGTTCGTCATTTCGAGCGGGAATTCGTTGAAGTAACAGTAGCTTCGAATTTGCAATAGCAAGTCGCGCGGATGGCAGTTTCGATAGGGCCGGTTCTTGGGCTTGTAGTGCTTTTCGATCAAGTAGTCGACACAGGGAGCACTGTAGGGAATCTTCAAACTCTTGCTCATGATTGCAAACAGTTTGCGAAACGCGTCTTCGGTCGGATTGGGGACTTCGATCTTGTATGGAATTCGTCGAAGGAACGCGTCGTCCACCAAGTCCTTGGGTTCCAAGTTCGTACTAAAGATCACAAGCTGATCGAAGGGCACTTGGGTTTTCTTGCCGCCGGTAACGATCAAGAAGTCATATCTTTTTTCCAAAGGCACGATCCAGCGATTCAACAATTCTTGAACGCTAATTTTTTGGCGACCAAAGTCGTCAATCAAAAAGACGCCGCAGTTGCTTTTGAATTGCAGGGGGGCTTCGCTGATGTTGGTTTCGGAGTTCCGTTGAACTTCAAGCATTTCCATGGTCAATTCACCACCGGCAACAACGGTCGGTCGGCGAATTCGAATCCAGCGTCGGTCGGATTGACTGTGATCCAGGTATCCCGAAGTATTCGATTGTTCGGCTGCTTCGTGAACCAGTGGATCGTAGACCCGCATGATTTCGCCTTCGATAAGCACCGCGCGGGGTATCCAAATGTATTCGCCGAAGGACCGAGTTACACGCTCCGCGATACTTGTTTTGCCATTGCCGGGATATCCGAAAAGAAACATACCTCGACCGCTATTCACGGCGGGGCCTAGTTTCGAGAGCATTTCTGGGCTAATCAGCAAATCGGAGAAAGCTTTTTGAAGCTGTTCGCGAGTTGGATGCTGTTGTTCAACCGACTGCAATTTGACGGCTTGGATGTATTCGTTGAGCGTAACTGGCGCGGCCCCGAAATACGTGGTCTTTTGTAGATAGCGGCGAGCACGTTCGCGTCCCGCTTCGGACAGCACGTAAACGTAGTCATTTACGCTGGTGGTCGAAGAATACACAATCATTTGCTGAGATTTCAGCTTGGCGAGAATCGGCGTAATCAATCGGAAAGAAAGTCGGATTTGATCGGCGATCGTTCGGCCTTCGGCTTCACTGCGGGTGTACAAGAACTTCATGATGAGTTCTTCGACCAGCGATACTGATAGAGAGGCTTGCTCGAGGGATTCTGGCTCCAGAGGATGGATCGGTTCGTTACGATTATTCGTCAGCTCAATCAGACTCTTTTTCGAATTCGGTTCGATAACCGAAGCGGAGATAGAGGAGAGCACGCTGGGCTTTTCATCGGTAGCCGCAGCTTCGGTGACTGCGCGAACCGCTGCAGGAGCTGGTTCGGCCTCGGCGTTCCCTGAGGAAAGCTTTCGAATACGGGCGAGAACTTCGTCGATGGATCGATTTGCTTGTTCTGGTGGTTGTACGCCCATATCTGATGCCGCCGCATTTGAATCGCGAAAACTTTTTGGCCGAAGATCGTTGCTCATGGGGATTCATTAACGATTGGTTGTGAATTGTTCGAGCAAATCGTTGCACGAGATGCTGTGCAAGCTACATGAAGATGGGTTTCGGACTCATCGAGTCAAAAGTTGTGCCAAAAAGCGGCCGATCGTGGTTCACGCTTAATAAAACACCCGTTAATCGCGGTCCCGTAAGATGGACTATTGGTACAGGGACGTTGAAAAACACAGGGTAGAAATAAAAGTTCATCTCACCCCTTGTCGTCCTTGGGTTGGTTCCTACAATTCTCGACTCTGACGTGGGAAACACTGAACCCGGCCTTAGACGTCAAAAGCTGAAAATTGAAGAATTTCAACAGAGGCTCTTGACGACGGTCGATGTGATGGGTTACCATGCGTGACCCGTTACACCGCAAGGCGTAATGGGAAAATTTGATCTTTGACAATCCGGTAGATAAGCTCTTGTGAAATGAAAGTTTCAGCTGTGCAAGGTTGTGAAACTTTGCAATTTTTGATGCCCTTGACCAGGGGCATCGCTATGGTTTAACCATAAACTGTTTTTTTGCTTTTAAGCTGGCCGAATCGCAAGGTTTTGTCAGTTAACGCATATACAAGTGAAGGGTTTGATCCTGGCTCAGAATGAACGTTGGCGGCGTGGATTAGGCATGCGAGTCGAGCGCGAATCGTAGCAATACGAGGAAAGCGGCGGAAGGGAGAGGATAACGTGGGAATCTACCCCCTTGTCTGGGATAGCTGCGGGAAACTGCAAGTAATACCAGATAAAGTCTTCGGACCAAAGGTGTGATTCCGCTAGGGGATGAGCCCACGTCCTATTAGCTTGTTGGCGGGGTAATGGCCCACCAAGGCAATGATGGGTAGCGGGTGTGAGAGCACGACCCGCCTCACTGGGACTGAGAACTGCCCAGACACCTACGGGTGGCTGCAGTCGAGAATCTTCGGCAATGGGCGAAAGCCTGACCGAGCGACGCCGCGTGCGGGATGAAGGCCTTCGGGTTGTAAACCGCTGTCGTAGGGGAGCAAGAGATGAGGGTACTCCCTCAAATTTGAGCGATCCTAGGAGGAAGGAGAGGCTTAGCTCGTGCCAGCAGCCGCGGTAAGACGAGCTCTCCAAACGTTATTCGGTATTACTGGGCTTAAAGAGTTCGTAGGCGGCATTGTAGGTGAGGTGTGAAAGCCCTCGGCTTAACCGAGGAACTGCGCTTCAAACCACAACGCTAGAGGTAGACAGGGGTAAGCTGAACAGATGGTGGAGCGGTGCAATGCGTTGATATCATCTGGATCACCGGTGGCGAAGGCGGCT
>JANMNK010000673.1:0-1606 GCA_031373875.1 Pirellulaceae bacterium
TGACTCAACGCAAGTCAAAAGGGCTGACCGAATGCTTCGTTTGTGTACCATGGTTCTGTTGGCTATTCATTGATTAGAGCGGAGATATTCGTCGACTCGTTTTCCTCGAGGATTACCGCCGTGCAGTGCTGGAACATATGAATAACGGATTTCTTGATTGCCGCGAAGATGAAGCTCCAATCCTCCTACATCCTCCCATGGCGCGACCAAGAAGGCGAAAATCGTGTCCACCTCTTTTGGTACAGGGGATTGAAGAACCACATGGTGGGTCGGGAAAGCAGGTTCGTCAAGCTTTGCGTTCGGCACAGATAGCGAGAACTGATTTGGTCCAACATATCCATAGTGCGAATAGGTGCGTCCAGACGAGAAATGAAAGGTGAAGAAGTACGAATATCTGGCTCCATTCCTGGAAGGTGCCGACGCTCTCATCATCTTGGAGAGATACTCAGTCACAATCGGGTCAGAACAGTCAACGACGCGCTGTTGAAATTCGATTCGAAGTCGTTTTAGAAAGTTTTTGTCATCACCAGCGAGAAGGCGATCCAAATCGCGTCTTGCAAGCTTACGATTTGCAAAGGCTGAGACAACCGCTGCAAGTGCGGCGAGGGCTGCAACAGCAATCAGAAGCTTTCTTAGGGAAAATTGATATCTCATCGTGGATTTCACGTCTACCGCCGTACCGGCTCGTTTACTGGCAGAAAGGCAGGGTTCAGAAAATCCGAGCAGTTGACTTAACGCAAGTCAAAACGGCCGTAGGGCTTCGTCCGCAACCTTTTTATGTCGCGTGATTGTGATTGTTGCTACGTTGCAAGCTCAACCTTCATACGGTGTATTAAGTGCAAGATCATGACCATCAGAATTAGCATAGAACCGACTAGAATTATGACGAGGGGGCCAGCGTTGCGCGACCCGCTCATCGCGAAACCAATTAAGGTGGAACCAATCATGATGACCACGTACGCAAGACGCCGATGGGCTGCCCGTTCGGCCAAGTCATGCCTTTGTCGAGATCGTGCAAATTCGCCGATACCGCCCAGCAACTGCCACATCATTGCACAATTCACGATCGTCGTAATCAGTCCGTAGGTGAGCGCAATTTCACCGCGGACTGCGAAACCAACTAACCACAGGACCGCTAGCACGAAACAAAGCGTCCTCGCGGTCATGAATCGAGGCGATAAAGACGACATGCCTCGGCAGCCTGCAGCAATGATCAGATATCCGACGCCGTCTGCCAGTAAATCAAAGCCATTGATCGAGAAATCGAGGATGACCAGGAGCAACCCCCAGAAAAGTTTCGAAAAATGGCTAGCCAATGGTTAAGAGCCTGTGCTAATAGGGTTCAGCGACATCACGTATAGACTGGGCGTTGAACCCAGAGCACGGAGCGGGACGATTGATCATTGCAAGTGGTTTGCGAACGTCGCTTGCGCTCCGTTGGCTCGACGGATAGCCAGTGTATCAAACTGCTTGGGGGTTGACAAGTTTTTGTGCGAACTGTGGTCTTTGAGCGCTCGCGTTTTGACTTTGGAAGCGCTTTTGCGGGGTGAGTTTTCGGGGTGAGTTTTCGGGGTGAGTTTTCGGGGTGGGGCAGCGCTGAAGCGAG
>JANMNK010000688.1:0-15460 GCA_031373875.1 Pirellulaceae bacterium
TGACTCAAAGTGTTACGCTTAAGAGTGAGCGAACCGACAAGGAAGAACTCTAGGAATGTTAGTCTGTCGGTAACGGTTTTGCGGTTTAGGAGTGGTCGTGGATGTCGCTCCATGAGTGCCTATGCCAGCCAACGTAATAGATCAAATCAGACACGCGTGTGACAAAGCCAGCAGTATGAGGTTTTAGGTGCGAACGGAATTGGAAAACTACTTGCGACCATTCGGGCAAGAACATTTGCTGCGATTTTGGGACGAGCTAAACGAATCACAACAACAGGCTCTCGCAAAGCAAATTAGGGACATTGATTTAGCGCAGTTGCAACGATTATTTCGTGGCGCAGGCAAGTCCATCGATTGGCGCGAGTTGGCTCTGCGTGCAGAACCACCGCCAGCGATAAGGCTACAAGCGGGCGGTACGGATACGGACACGGCACGACGGCTTGGCGAGCAAGCTTTGCGATCCGGACAAGTTGGAATGATTCTCGTTGCCGGTGGACAAGGTACTCGATTAGGTTTTGATCAACCCAAAGGAATGTTTCCGATCGGACCTCTATCCAATCGTACCCTTTTTGAAATGCACGTCGATCGACTTCGTGCTGTCATGCGACGTTACAAGACGTCGATACCCCTTTACTTGATGACAAGTCCCGCGACCGATCGAGCGACTCGTGAATATTTTCAAGCTCACAATCGTTTGGGACTGGCCGAAAATGAGCTTGTCATATTTTGCCAAGGGACGATGCCTGCCGTCGATCGGGAAACGGGAAAGATTTTGCTTGACTCGAAAGACGCAATCGCACTTAGCCCCGATGGTCATGGTGGGCTGGTCGCAGCACTTAGCCGGAATGGATGTCTGGCCGACGCAAAGTTGCGAGGGATCGAGCATTTTTATTACGGTCAAGTTGATAACCCAATGATCGAAGTGTGCGATCCATTGTTGATTGGTTACCACATTGCAGCGACAAGCCAATTGACAACGCAGGTTGTTCGCAAACGATTCGCTTTGGAGAAAGTCGGCAACGTCGTATCCATTGATGGTCGCGTTCAGATCATCGAATACAGCGACTTGCCAAACGACTTGGCGGAGAAGAAAGCCAAAGATCGGTCCTCAGTTTTTTGGGCCGGAAACATTGCGGTCCACGTCTTGGATCGAAAGTTCCTCGATGAAGTGGTTGATCAAGTCGACCGATTTCCATTCCATCAAGCCATCAAATCTGTGCCCTACATCGATGAACTGGGTAATCGCGTGACCCCAAGCACAGTTAACGCGGTCAAGTTTGAAAGATTCGTTTTCGATCTATTGCCAATTGCCACTAATGCAATCGTCGTGGAGGCGGATGCGGCTAACGTATTCGCGCCCGTAAAGAACGCGTCGGGATCATCAACCGATTCTCCAGAGACTTGTCGGCAAGCGTTAGTCAATCTCCACCGCAACTGGTTGGAACAAGCGGGAGCGATTATCGGTGATGAAGTCATTGTCGAAATGCATCCGCTGTGGGCTTTAGACGCCGCAGAAGTCGCAAAGAAAATCTCTCGAGGGACAAAAGTCCTTACAAACACCTATTACGTCGAATCCGATTCTTGAAAATTGTCTTAAAGGAAAAACAGAATGCTGCATGCAGTCATCATGGCCGGTGGATCGGGAACTCGATTTTGGCCCGCCAGTCGTCAAGCACGTCCAAAACAATTACTGTCCATGGCCACCGAACGAAGCATGCTTCAATCCACCTTCGACCGTCTGCAAGGCATGGTATCGCCCGAGCATGTCCTCGTTTTGACCAACGAGCTTCTGTCGGACGCCGTCAAGGAGCAGTTGCCCCACTTGCCGCAAGAGCACGTCGTCGGTGAACCATTCAAACGCGATACAGCACCCTGTATCGCCGTAGCCGCTTCCTTAATAACGGCGGCAGATCCCGAAGGAACCATGATCGTCATGCCTTCCGATCACGTCATCGAACCCCGCACCGAATTCCATCGCGCCGTCCGAGCAGGCGCTGCTCTAGTGGATGCGCATCCGCGAACCATCGTGACGTTTGGTATCCGTCCGTCGTACCCAGCCGAATCGTTCGGTTACATTCAACGCGGTCAAGCACTTGCTGGTCCGCTGGGGGTTTCAGCTTTCAAAGTCGAGCGTTTCCGCGAGAAACCCGACCGACAAACCGCCGAGCAATTTTTGGCCGCAGGCTCGTTCTACTGGAACAGCGGCATATTCATGTGGAAAGCCAAAACTATTCTCGAAGCAATCAAGAACTACGAGCCTGAAATGTTCGGGCACGTAGAACGGATCGCTGGCAGCATTGGGACAGCATCGTTCAAACAAGATTTCGCGACCCATTTTGAAAAGATCAAAGGCAAGTCGATCGACTTTGCCGTCATGGAACGTTACGAAGAAGTAGCCGTTATCGAAGCTCCATTCTCATGGGACGACGTCGGCAGTTGGCAAGCGATCGCCCGTTTGATCGCGCCCGACGAACACGGCAACGCAACGCATGGCAACTGCTTGGCAATCGACTCCAAGGGCATGATCTTACGCAGTGAAAATGGGCATCTGATCGTGACCATCGGCATGAATGACACGATCGTTGTTCATACGCCCGACGCCACACTCGTTGCACCCAAATCGGAGGAAGAACGAGTTCGCGAAGTCGTTCAGCAACTGAAGGAGTTGGGACATAACCAATACCTCTAACGACGACAGCCTCGAAGATTCACCTTCGTCAGAGCCGTGGCCAGACGAAGGTCGATTGGTTGGCATCGATTACGGAACCGTGCGTATCGGGCTAGCAATTTGCGACCCAACGCGTCACTGGGTAAATCCTTTGACGACATACAATCGGCGGACTGAGCGTTTGGATGCAGATTATTTCAAACAAGTCGTCAGTCGCGAAGGCGTGGCGGGTTGGGTCATTGGTTTGCCGATCCACTGCGATGGCCAGGAAAGTCAAAAGTCTGCGGAAGTTCGCGCATTCGCGACGTGGTTGCACGCGTTGACGGGGCTCCCCTACCGATTCGTCGACGAGCGATTTTCTACCGCGATGGCGACCCGATTGTTGCGACCAGCCGAGCTGACGAGAAAGAAAACAAAAGCCAATATCGATCGCGTGGCAGCTATGGTTATCCTAGAATCTTTTCTCGAAGCCAAACGTCACTTGGACTCGTCGTCTCAAAACAATCAAGCGTTGGACGACGACGATACGTCCGACTTGAGCGATGAGTAAAAGTCATATTGGAACGGCCACGGGCAAAGCAGCAGGCAAAGCAGCTTGCGAGCGATCGCCTCGGCCAACTGTAAACTGACTTGACAGTGATCGTTCTCAGTAGAATGCGACCGTGGCAGCCACGCGTTTTCACGATCAGGGCGATGAGCGGGCGATGGGCTCAAGCACACTTCGGATCCACTGCCACATGTCCGGGAACGTTTGGCTGAGTAAAGCAACCGAAGTTAGTAAGACCGCCGGAGCCACCATTTGAATCGTCGACCAATTGACTGATATCTTTTTAGGTTCGGTGCCTACTAGATAGCTCAGAAGCTCGTTGCGGTCAAATTTCAAATAGTACCAAGCCATCACACCGCCAATCGCAGCGAGCATGATGGAGGCCGACAATCGAAGAAGCGGTTCTTGATTGAAGGGAAATGTCTGAGCACAGAGGAACAGCATTAGTCCGGTGATCGATAACCCCAGTCCCAATCGGAAAATGTGATGAAAGAATTGACGGAAGTACAATTCAAGCTCGGCGGCACATAATTTTTGCTCAGCACGACAGCGATCTTCATCCAGGGCCGTAGAGTCGGAAAATTCTTTACGTGTCCTATCCAGTTCGATTACGGTAGGACAGCGTGTCAGGAAAAGCTCTTTCAAGCTCACGCGTTGGTCCGGCAGCAACTTAAAGATGTTGGACCAACTATCGGGCCATCGTTGCCGTAACGCCATCACAAATTCGTCAAGCTGTCGCGATATGCCGCGAAATACTTGAATCATCTTGGACAGTCGAACACACCAAAATCCACCTAGTACGAGCAGCAGCAACAGAGGAAAACTGATGGGCAACGCAAAATAATCCGGGTTCTGTAATTGTGCGCCCAGTGCACCCAGCCACATGATCGCGGCCGATACGCACAAGATCACGAATAACACGGGGCGGCGTCTCTGCCAGCGGCAAAGCAATGGAAACAACAGAGAGTTGCGAGCTTCGGATTGTCGTTTCCGGCACTCTACTGCGTCAGGCAACTCCGATGATGATGGATCAGGTTTACGGATTACGCGATCAGGGCTCAGCAGTTGCATCTGCAAGAGCACTCCGTACGCTAAAACGATCGAACCAACAGCCAGCAGTTGAACTGTCATCGCAAGGGATAGTCCGTTCCACATTTCGCTGGTGATTCGGAACCAGAAAAATGCGTTCTCGGGATGACGATTCCATTCGCGCATCTGCAAGAATAAACCCCAAGTGAGAATCGTTGCAAGTATCAATACGATCGCCAATCCAACGGCACGCAATGAAATGAGATGCCAATTTAGTTCTGGCTCATCCGTCACTCGCAACCGATTCGCGTTTGGTGAATCATTGTCACGCTTTGCTTGCCCTAACGTCATTTGGAAATCGCGAAGTAGGCTTACAAATGCATGTCCCCAGTCGCTGACTAAACTCACCACGAATATGAAAGACATCACATAGCAAAGCACGCAGAGAATGCATGTTAGGTAATCGACCCACCCCCTCCATCCGACTTGAAGATGGTAGACGGCCAGCATTGTGCCAAACATCGCCACGATATAAAGAAACGAGCCGGTTAAGTAGCAGCGAAAGACATAGATCAAGGACTTGTACTCTGCCGGTTGATCAGCATTCGTCGTAAACGCTTTTGCCCAATTCAGATGCCGACCAGGAAATTGGACAGCAGTGAAGTACAGTACAGCCCCGGCAAGCCAAAGCATACTGACGATAAAAAATGTTGTCGGCAGCCGACTGCGTAAATGTAAACTTGGCAAGGGCGCGGCTTGCGAACCTACGGGGGTAGCTATCATCAAATTGAGCGTGTAATCGGCATGAGGTTCCGACTCGGTATTGCGAACCAAAATCGGCGAGATACCTGCTTGCGAAATTCGCGATATCCAAACCGGCGGTCGAAGGACCTTGTTCGTTCCGAGGATGTCTGATTGGAAAGGCATGCTGTAACCCAATGGTAATCCACCGGGCCAGCCAGTCGTCGGCGAATAATGAAGCGTTAGTAAGTTGTGCAATGCTGGGTCTGGCCTGCCATTGCTGTCGATATTGTCGGCGTTCATGGTGTAGGAACCATTCTCAAGCCCACGAAGAAATAAAATAGTGTTGTAAAGTCCATAATTCGATTGGCTCGACATCACCGCATTTCGAGAGATCCCGTTGATCTCCTCTCCAAAGGGAAAGCACCAATCCTGGGCTTCCGGGTTCAAAGGGTGCGTTGAGGACACGAGCGTTCCGTGCATGATCGATTGGTATTCCGAATGCAAATGCAGCAAGTCAGACGTGACCAGCATGATTTGTACGTCGGGACAATGTTGCTTGATGAGTTCTGCTAGAAAAATGGGATCGCGTGGATCTGACGACGTGATGCCAACATATTTGATTCCTTCGTTGCGGATCGTCGTTAGAATTTGGCTTAATATCAGCTCAACAATGGGCGCGGTGACTTTGGGGGTTTGCATCGGCGGCACATCGCGCGCGGTGCTGGTGTCGTCGAACGGAATTGGTAGTCGAGAACTTTCGGGACCAAGGATAGAGAGATTGGAGCGTTCCCTTCGGCGGTTCTCGGCGTAACCAGAACGAACTTTGGCGATGTTCACAGGAAATCGAAATTCGACGATGTTAGCGCGAGGTGACTTGGGCTTGGTTGAAATACTTTCATCCGCCAGCTTTTTAGCATCCGTGTGATTGCCTTCGGTGACAGAAATTCGCGAGCCGTATCCCGTTCCGGTTTCCGTAAGCCAAGCGATTCGCACGTTATCGGACAACGTGCGTTCCAGCACATGATCAATCAGTGCTTGCCTAAGAATATTGCCATAGAGAACCGTCGAGTGCAGAGTCGCATGTCCGTTGCCTGCGAGGTCTTCGAAGCGACGTCGGTCAATCGAAACCGCCGTCCCGGTGATCACTTGAAAATTCGCATCCGTAAGTTGCTGATCGCGTGCAAGTCGAATTCCAAAAGCGAGCGAATCGGCTGCGCCCGTGAATAAGGGACCAGCAACGCGAATGGTGGATTTCGAATTTTCTGATCGACACGGCGCCATTTCTCCAAGGGCCGTTATTTGCTTGACCGCCGCCAAAAACGCTTCCTTGTGAATACCGCTGGTCGGGGTTTCACCGATCAAATACACCAACAGCAAATCCGTTCGGGCTTGCAGGTTATCGCATGTGCTTAGGGACGGCCCATTGCGGCGATACAGAAGCACGCCAGGATCCGTTCGATGAGCATTGGGTACGTCGGGAGAGTTCCACGGCAGGTAGTAATGATCGGGAACGTAGCCTTCGGTCCCTAGAGCTTTGTGTAATGCGTCGATTTGTAAATCAAACCGGTAGTTGGTCGACGTCTCGATCGGGTCCGCCACCATGACCACTAGGAACTCCAGTGACCCGGCACTGTTTCCTATCCGCTCCGCCAACGAAGTCTTTCCAACTTCGGCGGTTTCGGTCGGCAAGCCCAGAAATTCTCGGAGCGGTGCAAGCATCCGATTTTCTGCCGCCGAAAAATCTTCCGTCGCAGAAGAAACTGTGCCAACGATCTCTTGTTGAGCCGAAGGTACGGTCTCCTTGTCGCCAGTCGTTTGGTTACCACGTTGCGTTAGAATAGTACTGCCAAGCAAAGTTGCAACGACGAGCCACAGAGGTGCTGAAGCAAATCGCGATTTCGATTCTGATGCAGGCATATTCAGGGCAACGTGGACGGCTGTGGATGACAGTTAAGCATCTATTGTAATTCACAAAAATGGAATTTCGTTCCACAAAGCAGAGCCAGCCTACGAATAAGCCCTGCAACTCAAGCCTCACCAAATCATGTGGTTGACCGCATTGGACGAATGCTCGACTTGTTGTATTTCGAGCTGAAATTGAGGCAGTAGAATCGGCATATGAAGACTGCCATAAGATAGAGTCAGTCTCCCATGCCCGCTCACGTGTTACATGTCATACGATCGTGAATACCCAATCCGACAACGCAACTAAAAATTTCTTCACCGTAGACGATGTAGAAGGGAGGAACATGCTTGAGGTTCGAGGTTTGAGATTGTTGATTCTCTGGCAAGGCTGAATGGCCCGCGTTGTTTGCTTAGCTATTTGTCGCACACGATCGAAAACAGGCCTTAGCTCGGAGCGACTCGCATAAGCAACGTGCATTGCCGCAATCAAGCCAACAACCTGCTATAGACTTTGCCTTCGTTTTGTGTGGCACGTTCGGGTCGGCCTTGGTGTGGATAGATCAAATTCCAGTGATCGAGGCCGAGCAAGTGGAGAATTGTGGCGTGGAGGTCGTGCACATGCAGTCGGTCTTCGACGGCGCGCAGACCGAGTTCATCTGTTGCACCGACGGTTAGACCGCCACGAACGCCGCCTCCGGCCATCCACATGGTGAAACCGTATGGATTATGATCGCGACCGTCACCTTTTTCGCTCATCGGAGTTCGGCCAAACTCGCCACCCCAGATGACCAGCGTTGAATCGAGCAATCCACGTTGTTTGAGGTCGGTCAAAAGGCCTGAGATCGGCAAGTCGCTCGAACGGCACAGTCCGTCATGATTCTTTTCGATTCCGGAATGCGCGTCCCATCGACTGCCGGAGCCATGGTAAAGCTGAACGAAGCGAACTCCGCGTTCGACAAGCCGTCGCGCCAGCAAGCAGTTTCTACCAAACGTCGCAGTCGCTTTATCGTCCAGTCCATAAAGTTTTCGGGTCGCCTCGGTTTCGGTCGCTAGATCGATCGCTTCTGGAGCCTCGGACTGCATGCGGAATGCTAATTCGTATGCGCGAATTCTTGCATCGAGTTCGGTGTCGGACTCACGTCCCATTTGGTGTTTGCGATTCAATTGATAGAGCAACGCAAGCTTGGCTGCTTGGCGTTCTTGGCCAACTTGATCGGGTGTCTTGAGAAAGGATATCGGGTCGCCTTGACCATGAATCGCAGTGCCTTGATAACTGGCCGGCATGAAACCGGCACTCCAGTTTCGCGGGCCATTGATGACTTTGCCATCGTCGTCTTCGATTACGACAAAGCCTGGAAGGTTTTCATTCTCCGAGCCCAAACCATACGTTACCCAAGAACCAAGGCTTGGTCGCCCAGCTAGGATGGAGCCGGAGTTCATTTGGCAGACACCGTTCGAATGATTCAGACCATTTCCCCAGCATGAGCGAATGATCGTCATGTCGTCCACATGTTTCGCCGTATGAGGCAACCAATCCGAAACCCAAGCGCCGCATTCGCCGTGTCGTTGCCATTTGCGGCGACTGGGCATGAGCGGCGCGTTGTACTCGCCCATCGGCGTAATCACAGTGCCAAAGCTTGCCGGTAAAGTTTGACCAGCAAGTTCCGCGATTTTGGGTTTAGGATCGAACAAGTCGATGTGGCTTGGGCCGCCCTCCATGAACAAAAAGATCACGTTCTTGGCTCGCGGTGTATGATGTACTCCAACAGGCGCTGCAGAACTGGGATCGGCACCTTGGGCGGACTTGCCAAGCAATCCGTTGAGGGCAATGAGTCCGAAACCTGCACCGGCGCGGGCTAGCATGTCGCGTCGGTTAACATAACCAACGCCCCTTGTCGTCGACGGTCGCGGTTGGTTTAGGTCATTCCACATACAAGAACTCATTTGAACTAAACAGGACGTGAACGAGGTCGACCAAAGCGTCACGATTGAGCATGCTTAATAGAGTGTTCTCCGTGCCAGTGAACTCCACGACTACATTTTGGGTGCTGGTTATTCCAGGTCCGTTTTGTGACAGAAACGCCGTGGCTTGATTTAGTTCGTCTTTTGTGGGTTCGCGTTGGTAAATACGATTGTAAACCGAACGAATTGCATGTTCGCTCGAAGTTGCATTTGTCAGAATAGAATCGGCCAGAGATCGAGCGCGAGCCAAAGGCCAGGGCGCGTTTGTCATATACAACGATTGGATCGAAGTATTCGTCACGTTACGTTTGGCAACAGTTGAACTACCATCGGGTCGATCAAACGCGGCGAGCATTGCGTGCAGATTATTTCGCAGCGAACGCAAATAAATCGACCGACGATTCGACTCCTTTTCATCCGACGCGCCACCACGAGTCCAGTCGATTTCACCGGTCGCAACAAGAATAGAATCACGTATTTGCTCGGCATCTAATCGTCTTGGTCGGAAACGAGATAGCCAGATATTATCGGGGTCGGTCTCGATCGATGCGGCTAACGACTTGGGATATGCCGATTGTTGATAAGTCTGCGAGGTCATGATTAATCGGTGAAGCTTTTTGAGGCTACCGCCCTGCTCCACAAACCAAATGGCCATCCAGTCTAGTAATTCAGCGTGCGAAGGTGGTTCGGTCAAACGCCCGAAATCGCTTGCGTTGGCAACGATACCGCGACCGAAATGATGTTGCCAAACTCGATTGACAATTGTCCGCCAAGTCAGAGGATTATCGGGTTGGATCATCCAATTCGCCAATGCCAATCTTCGTCCGGTCGTGTTTCCAATCTCTGGGGGCGAGATTTTCATCGGACGGGGATCGAGAATCGATAGTACTCCCGGTTCAATGGGGCCGATGGATTCGCGTCCTGGGATAATCGTCGGTGGCGGAACTGAGCATGCATCGGAAATGGCTAGCGCGCGTTGCGGAGTTGGTGGAAGACCTTTCTCAAGGTCCTTCAGTTCTTCCTTTCGAGCTTTCCATTCTTCAAGTTCGTCGCCTTTGAGGCGTTTTGAAAAATCGATGCCATTGAGTTCGTTTTCGATTTGGAGAAATGCAAGTAACGAAATTTGCTTTTCCCATGCGTTTCGCTCTGTATCCCCTTTTCGCAACGAAGGCCGAATATCGGGAGGGAATTTCTCGATGTTCGATTCAATCGTCGACTGGCGAATGCTCGATTCCAGTTCGGCAAGTCGGTTTCGTGCCGCTGCGATCTTTTCAACTGGCGATTCCTTGCTGGCCAAGTTGAATGCATCCTGTTCCTCGTGGGAAACAGGGATATCGTAGCGAGGCATTATGGGTGCAAAGTAAGCTTGCAGGCGATAGTAGTCTTTTTGCAGTATGGGATCGAATTTGTGATCGTGACAACGAGCGCAACCAAAACTCAACCCAAGGAACACTTCACCCGAAACGTCAGTAACATCGTTAAGAATGCTTTCCCATTGTCCCTGGACGTCTCGTTGGTTGTATTCGTAAATCCATAGCCTCAAGTAGCCCGTTGCTGCGATCATCTCTTGAGACATCGGATCGATTTCATCGCCCGCCAATTGCTCCTTGATAAACTGACCGTATGGCTTGTCGTCATTGAGCGACCGCACGACATAATCGCGATAGACATAGGCTGTAGGGCGGAATGCGTCTTGTTTGTAGCCATCCGACTCGGCAAACCGGACGAGATCCAGCCAATATCGTCCCCAACGTTCGCCGTATCGGGGGTCGTTGAGGAGTTGGTCGATCAATATTTCGTATCGATCGGTACGAGGATCTGCCAGGTAAGCTTGTGTTTCTTGCCACGACGGAATAACGCCCAGTAAATCGAGATAAGCTCGTCGTACCAAAACTGTATCCGTCGCAGGTTCGGCCATTGCCAAGCCAACGTCTTTCTGTTTCTCGATTACGAATGCATCGATCGGGTTGGAGGTAGTTGCTATCGTCGCCAGCATTTTTGCGTTTGGACTTTTGAAAGCCCAGTAATTCTTGTCAGCGTTGGTAAATTCTATTGCAGCCGAACTTGGCGAAACAAGCGACTTTGCATAATCGGGCCACGAAGCACCTTCATTGATCCATCGCGTTAGCGAGTCAATTTCAAGGTCGCTAAGTTTCTTGTTAGGAGGCATTTCGAGGCCGTCATGATTGACGGCTTGGATAGCCAAACTCTCGGCAGCATTTCCGGACACGATGACTGCACCACTGTCGCCACCACGCAATGCTGCCTCAAGAGAATCGAGCCTAAATCCACCTTCGGATTTTTCCGGCCCATGACACTTGATGCAATGTTCAATCAGCAGTGGCCGAATCGACTGTTCAAAAAACGCGTTTGCCGATTGTTCTTGTGCCACGGAGATCGACGAAGCACTACAAACGATTCCGAACAGCAACACAGAAAAAACAGCCTGCACTCGCGACAGAATTTGATGATGCGTCCCGCAGATACTGGTGGGACTGTGTGCACGAGGGTGGCAAGGGACGTATGAATTACGAAGCACCATTTGGACGATCACCGGTTGGTTGGATAAATGGTAACGTTCGAAGTTTGGAAGGAAGCAGCAACCCTCCATAAATAGTAACTTATCAACCGTTGCTGCGTCAATCTGCACGTCTACTTTTCATCGGGACCCGATTGTACAATTAACGCCGAAAAGCAACGCCAAAAGCCGCTGGCAATCACAAACGGGTACAAAATGGGATGGCTTCGTCGATCCGGATTGACTTGGCGTTAGACGCATTGGATTAATAAAGGCGGATTCGTCGCCCGTCGAATACTTGAAATCTTTTTTGAATGACGCCGATGAGTATTGAAGTGACTGTGAATACAAGCAACATGTTGGACGCGGAGCCGATCATCAATGTTGCTGCATACAAATTTGTACCGCTTGCCGACCTTGATCTTCTTAAAAAAGACCTTAAAGCTTTGTGTTTGCGATTGGGGTTAAAGGGCACGATCTTAATCAGCGAAGAAGGAATAAATCTGTTTGTTGCGGGTACGCGTGTTGCCGTCGACGGACTGCTTGGCGAGTTAAAAGGGCGTGAGCAGTTTGTGGACATTGCTGTCAAGAAGAGTTTGACGGATCACCAGCCATTCAATCGCATGCTTGTCAAGGTAAAACGCGAGATCATTGCGTTCGGCATCGAGCAGGTCAATCCAGCAAGCCATACTTCTCCGAAGATATCACCGGAGCAACTTCGTCAGTGGTTATCCGAAGGTCGCGAGTTGAATTTGTTGGACGTCAGGAATGATTACGAAGTGAAGCTTGGGACGTTTCACGGCGCGGTCGACTTGGGGATTCACCATTTCCGAAATTTCCCAGAAGCCGCAGCGAAACTTCCCGAGTCGTTCAAGAATCGACCAACGGTCATGTTTTGTACCGGTGGAATTCGATGCGAAAAGGCGGGGCCGTATATGGAGCAACTTGGTTTCCAGGATATCTATCAGCTTGACGGCGGAATCTTGCGATACTTTGAATTGTGCGGCGGCGATCACTATGACGGTAGTTGTTTTGTGTTCGACCAACGAGTCGCCGTCGATCCAAAATTACAGCCAACAGGAGTCGTGCAGTGTTTCGCGTGTCAAGCGACCTTGAGTGAAGAGGAGCAAGCGTCGGAAAAGTACGTCGTTGGCCTGTCGTGTCCTTATTGTTTCAAGAGCGAAGCAGAACAAGCCGAGCTTTTGCGTGCACGCCACGAAAAGAACGTCCGAAAGTTAGCAGCAACGCAACCTGGTTGTACGGCGTATGAAAACCGACGCATGATTCATGTACCACGCGCCATGGCCGGAAAAACGCTTCTAGAATTCGTAATGGAGTACGTGCCGGGCACCGATTCAGACTATTGGCGATCGGTGATGGAGCACGGACATTTGTTGTGCGATCGAGGACGGTGCGAGCCCGAACAGCCGGTTCGTGAAGGGGAACGGTTCTTGCAAATTGAACCCAATACGATTGAGCCCCCAATCAATCCGGATATTGCAATACTACATGAAGACGCATCGATCCTGGTCATCAACAAACCGGCTCCTCTGCCTGTTCATCCTAGCGGTCGATTCAATCGCAACACGTTGCTCTACGTTTTGTCGCAAGTCTACAGTCCTGAGAAACTCCGAATTGCTCATCGGTTGGACGCAAATACAACGGGTTTGATTGTGGTGTGCCGCAAGTATTCGTCATCATCGTTTGTGCAGAAGCAATTTAGCGAAGGCAAAGTCGAAAAAATTTATCTTGCACGAGTGCGTGGTGTGCCAACGCAAACCGAGTTTGAATGCGATACGCCGATCGTGGACGAAACAGATCGAGCCGGTGCCCGCCATGTCGATCCTGCGGGGCAATCTTGTTTTACGAAATTCCGACTAATGAAAACGCATGCAGATGGGACTTCTCTACTGCAAGCGATTCCGGTGACGGGCCGGACGAACCAGATACGCATTCATTTGTGGCACTTGGGTATGCCCGTTATAAACGACCCTTTGTACTTACCCAACGGTGAATTTGGTACCGATCCGGTTGTGGCTGTTGGCAGTCCTGCAATGGGATTGCATGCTTGGAAATTAACGTTGGAGCATCCCGAAAAACGAGACAAAGTGACGTTCGAGGCGAAACCAGATATGCTGTTCGAATGACTCGCATGCAGTAGGTTGACAGGAACGATCGAATCAAACTTTTTATCTGAAAGTGTGCAGGAAAATGTTGCGTATTCTTTGCAGTTGTCTGGCGGTAATGTCGATTGTTGGGCCAAACTGTTTTGCTCAAGAGAAATCTGCAAAAAAGAAATCGGCCTCGGCAAAGGAGTATGTGACCTTTGACGGTGTCAAACTTCTTTTGGAGTTCGATACAAAGGACGACAACCAAGCTTTGAAGGAGTACATTCCTGAAGGTGAAACCCTGGAGAAATGGGAGCGGCTTGCATCGGTACGGATTTTCAAGAAATTAGACGATTCCAAAAATGCGACGGAAGCCCTGGCACTTGGAGTGAAAACACATAATCCGATGGCTCAACTGGCTATCAAGCATTTAGCTGACAAGGGTGAGTCGGTAATCGATTTTGTTACTTGGCCGCCCGATGGTTCCTTTGTTGAATTCAACGTTTTCAAATACGTCAAACATAAACAGGGAGGGCTTGTGGCGTATCAATACGCTTTGCGTAAGTATGGCGACGAAGAGTCCAAGCAGTTCCTTCGCGATCTTCGGCCGCTTCGCCTGCGATTGGTCAAGCTTATGACGGAAAAAGGACTCGATACCAACAAAACGACGCTTCCCAAGATTCCTTAAAAAGTGCAACTTTTGAATCTTGAGGAATCGACTGCTAGAAAAGCGATTATCGCAATCGGACAATACGTTCGGCGTAGATTTGTTTGGCGGCCAATTCTGGTAAGTACCCGCGAGCGCCATATATCGCAACGGCTTCACGATTGTATCGACGCAAATTGACACCCGGAGCTGGATTGACATAAGCGATCACGTTGCCTGCAAGATCCGTTAACGCAAACTCTGGTTGGCCTGGCTGTGACGTGTGAACTTGAGTAAGCCAACCCGATGCGTCGGCTTGCTGCGCATCTTTCAAGGATGCAGGATCGGAAGGCACCGTCGATGACGCGGTCTGGTTAAACGAACTCACTCCTGCTGAGCCTGCGATTATTACTCCGCTATTCGACGCGTCCGTGCGTTGCCGGAGCGAATCAAATCGATCGATTCGTTCGAGAAGTAGTCTTGCTTCGCCTCGTTGAATCGCCGACTCGCCGTCCTCGACCCAACGGAGAGCTTGTGCGCGAGGGCTGGCCAAGTCCCATCGTTCGGTTGGTCGCGCCACGATTTGCGATAGCTGGATCAATGCATCTTGAATCTGTGGTGTTGTGAACTCTAAAGTTTGATCGCTGTCGGTTGACGGTGACCGCGAAGTTGGATTTCGCGTTGAAGTCGGGTTTGACGTAGTGCTCATTCCGGCATTGATGCCTTGGTTACCAAGGACAGAACTAGTCGCGGTTGCCAACTGAACATCGGGTCGCAATCCTGCGGGGCTCGAAGGTCGAATTGCATGCCAATTCGTATCGGTTGGGATTTGCTGTGACGATTGAATGGACTTCGTTGCGGACGCAGCCAATCCAGTCCCGATTGGCATAGAGCCTGCAGCGATTAGGTCCAAACCTGTGCCTGCCGAATTCTTCCCGAATTCATTCGTAGTGCCGAAAGTAGAGGCCAGGAGCGATTTGTCGTAATCAGGCTCGCGAACCAACGGTGTTCCATCGAGTGAAGACTGGTTCCGAAGAATGGAACGGAATCCTTCGAGGGATGTTGGGCCAAGAGTCGAAATTCGGCCTCGACGAGTTGGTCGTGGCAAATGCTGGAGCCGCGAGGGTACATCGTTCGGCACAGGATGCGACTCGCCAAGTCGGACTGTGTCGGGAGCCATCGGCAGTTTTGCCACGCCGAATCCGACTAGCCCAAGTACGCCATTGAGTTTGTGAACGAACATGCCTTCGTTCGGATTCGGTCGGCAAGAGCAGCCGCAGCCGAATCGAGAAAGGAAACATCCATTGCAAGAATCGGTTTCGAACACCATAGG
>JANMNK010000725.1:0-6476 GCA_031373875.1 Pirellulaceae bacterium
TCCATCGCAATTGCTTTCGCGAATGTTGTCGAACTTTACAAAGTCACTGTGCGGACAAGATTGAGTCGCATGACGATACCGTTATCCCAAATTCTAATTGGCCATCTCGACTTTAAATCAGCCGATCGGCGTTAGCTGCGATTATTGAACTGAAAACTGGGGCTGACGCCAAAACAGCTAGTGGTTGCGCAACCGTCGCGAATCATCTGTTTGATTCAACGTCGCACAGTCTAAATAGTTTAGCTGTAAATCTTCGCCCCGTGGCAACGAGGGTAGGCTGCGTAGTTTCGGCACGAGCCAATCACATCTTTTCTAACACAGTCTCACGGATTTAACGGTTTTTGGGTTTTCAGCTAGTGTGATTTATGTTCAGTTCGCGACATGGCTGACAGAGACGTCCATTCTTTCGGCTCATCCCTCGGTCAATTATCGAAAGGGGTTGCGGATTTCCACAGCCATTAGTTCTCAAAGTTTCGTAGCCGATCGCGTTGATGACAAGCATTCGTCGACTGAACGCGACCATGTACCTGTCTGGGTAAGTCAAGCTCGTTTAGCTATTCGCGAATCGGACATTGATTATTTCAAAGTCAAACCGATTCGGTACTGGATCGATTTTACCGTCTCCCTGATTATCGCCTATTCGGCGGCGACGATTTATCTCACAACACCGCTTGGTTCGGTGTATCAAATCGTTGCTTTCCCCATCGCAATTTTTTGGCTGTACCGACTAGGGTCATTGGTTCACGAAGTTTGCCATCTCGGCCATCACGAAATGCGGACTTTCAAATTAACCTGGAATTTACTTGTCGGCGTTTTTACTTTGACGCCATCTCCGTTTTTTACCCGGCACCATCGCGACCACCACAGTCAGCGGATCTATGGTACCCCGGAAGATCCTGAATATGTCGCCAATGTTCTAACCGCAGGCAGTTGGCGTAGTGCGGTTGGGTACTTCATGCACCTACTTGTCTTTCCGTTGCTCGTGTTTCTGCGATTCTTGCTTGCGCCCCTAAGTTTCGTTCATCCCCGTATTCGCCAATGGGTTTTAGAGCACGCTAGTTCGCTTACGCTGAACTTAAACTATCGCCGTCGCATGACAGCGTTTGATCGACGGGCCATCACTGCTTTGGAACTGCTGTGCTTCGTGCGAGCTTCGATGATTTTGATTGCTGTGTATGTGGGCTTAACTGAACCAAGTCGCATTCCGTTGTTGTATCTGCTGGGCGTGACGACGCTGATCATGAATCAGATGCGGCAATTTGCGGACCATCATTTCGAAGGTGACGGTTCGATCGTGAGTGTCGAGTCGCACATTCTCGATTCGTGTAATTTTACGGGCAATGATCTGCTAACGCGATTATTCTTCCCGTTTTCGATCCGGTACCACGCTCTCCATCACCTGTTCCCTTCGATGCCTTATCACAACCTCAAGATCGCACACGATCATCTCGTGCTTGTCTTGCCAAGCGATTCGCCGTATCTGGGGCTCGATCAACCAAGCTGGTGGAGCGTTGCACGCGTTACCTTCTTCGGCACAAAGAGCGACGCCCGTCAGTCCTAGGCGAACTTTTCGACGGCGAGCAATTCGTTGGTCGAGGGTGAATAAAACGCTAAAATTGAGCAATCAGGTTCGCGATTATTTTTTCGGTTTATCCGCCGATCCTGTTTCTTCCTTCGCATCTTCCATTGGTTCGATTCTGCCGAACAAGTGACCACCGACGCTGTCGTGTGTCCAGGTACCTGCATATTTATTGTCGTGGAAAACGACTCGAGCGGAAAATGTACCCATGCCGGGAATCGTGAATTCATCCAAGGTAATCATCGGTGTCTTGCCTGCCCATTTGACCGTCAAGATCAACGGGAGCGTCACGTCGTTTTTGCCGTACTTTATACGGGACGCAATGAGCCAAGTATCTTTCTCGGGCAGTTTTTTAGCGGACCGGATTTCATAGCTCTCTTCCTCCAAGTCTTTCATCGAACGGCCGTCAATTGTAAAGTGACCGACTAAACGCACTTTGGTAAGCATCTTTGCAAAGCCATCGAACAGCTCTTGTTCGCTTGGCATTGGGCTTTCGTCGGACTCGTCGCTCGACGCAACATCGCCCACAGGTTTTTGTTGGGGATCAGCAGGTTATGAATCGCTGCTTTTTGCATCCGTCGATTCCTGAGCCATCGAAACCGAACTGCAACTCATCGTTGCCGAATGCAAGAACAACACTGCAATAAGCAATCGCGTGAAATTTATAACACTCATGATCGACATTTATCCCTTCACCATGATTTTTTGAAATCGTCCAAAAGCGTCATCCCATTGGTTGGTCGCTTTGGGCGTGTAGGAACACATTTCGGTACTTGTCCGCAACATCTGACGAGCTTCGAGAATGGAACCAAGCTGGCCAAGCCCTACCTGCTGCATCATAACATTTCCAATCGCCGTCGCCTCCACGGGCCCAGCAATAACGGGACGATTGCACGCATCCGCAGTCATTTGGCACAGCAATTTGTTCTGGACCCCGCCGCCAACGATGTGAATGGTCTTTATCGAATACCCAAGTAACTCTTCCAGCCAACCTAGGCAGACTCGATAACGCATTGCCAGCGATTCGAGAGCACTTCGAGCAATGGCTCCTGGCTCCGACAATACGACTTGGCCACTCTCTTTGTAAAACGACTGAACGGCAGCAACCATGTTCGCGGGTGCAACGAAACGCGAATCGTCGGGATCAAATAAACTTTGGTGAGACGCTGCGTGCTCAGCCATTTCGACCAATTGCTGCCAACTGAAATCGTGTCCTGCCCGCATCCAAGCTTCGCGGCATTGTTGAAAAGGCCACAGACCCGAGATGTTTTTCAGCAGCCGCACGCTTCCCATCGCCCCGCCTTCATTCGTGAAATTGCGAGCCAAGCAAGCTGGCGTCAAATTGGGTTTGGCAGTTTCGACGCCCATCAAAGACCAAGTTCCGCTGCTAATGTAACACCAGTCGGGTCGCTCAGCCGAAAACTGATTTGCGGGAACTGCGAGAACGGCTGAACCGGTATCGTGCGTGGCGGGTGCGATGACTTCGACACCGGATAGTCCGGTCTTTTCTGCGACTCGCGTCTGCACCGGTCCAAGTCGGTGACCGGGTTGCACGGGATCGGAAAATAAAGTCGACGGAATCGCAAACGCAGTCATGATTCGCGACGACCATTGCCCATCAGTTGGACGCATCAACTGCGTCGTGCTCGCGTTGGTATATTCGTTGCACTTAACTCCCGATAACATCCAATTGAAGAAGTCGGGGATCATCAAGAATCTTGATGCGACATCTAACAAAGGCGATTGTTCGAGCCGCATTGCCAGCAACTGATAAGCCGAGTTGAACTCCATGAATTGAAGCCCACTTTCCGCAAAGATTTCCGCTCGTGACAATCGGGCGAAAGCTTTATCCAATATCCCGTTCGTGCGAGCATCGCGATAACAGAAAGCCGGACCGACAAGATCATCATTGCGATCGAGCAGTACGTAATCGACGCCCCACGTGTCGACGCCGATGCTTCGAATGCGATTGCCGTATTTGGCGTTGGCCTTTGCAAGCCCGTTTTCGATCTGCGTCCAAAGCTCGAGCACATTCCAGACTGTTCGTCTACCAACAGCGACGGGGCCATTGTAAAAGCGATGAACTTCTTCCAATTGGATTCCATCAGACGTTGCGTTTGCGGCCAATACTCGACCGCTTGAGGCACCCAAGTCGACGGCCAAAAAGATATCGCCAGACTGCATGGTTCACCCGGTACAAATGGAGTTTATGGCAGGCACTAACCCAAGCTAACGAGTGCCTGAGCCACGATTTGATCCGAAGTAATCTTAAAATGTTGGTACAGTTTGTTGTACGGGCCCGACGCGCCGAAACTGCTCATACCAACAAATTTGCCTTCGGCTCCAAGGTACTTTTCCCAACCTTGAACGATGCCTGCTTCGCAAGCAACGCGAGCCGTCACGGACTTGGGCAATACGCTCTCGATGTAATCGGGGTCTTGATCCTCGAACAATTCGAAACACGGCAAACTAACAACGCGAGCGGCAACGCCCTGCTCCGCCAGCTTAGCTTGGGCTTCGACACACAGATACAATTCCGTGCCCGTTCCCATCAAGATGACTTGTGCCTCGCCATCGCAATCGCTGACGACATAGCCACCTCGTTCGGCACCTGCTGCGCTCGCGGATTTCGAGGGATCCATTGTCGGCACGTTTTGACGCGATAGAACCAATGCCGCAGGGTGACTCGATAATTGCATGATCGCTTTGTAGCAGTGGGCAACTTCGTTTGCGTCGCCCGGTCGGAAAACGTACAGACCTGGAATGGCTCGGCAAGCCGCTAAATGTTCGACAGGTTGATGCGTCGGTCCGTCTTCGCCCAGCCCAATTGAATCGTGTGTCAGGACATACAGCACCGGCAAATGCATGATGCTACTCAATCGCATCGATGGGCGCATGTAATCGGTAAAGACAAAAAACGTCGCGCCGTACGGCCTTAGTCCGCACAAGGCCATGCCGTTCAAAGTTGCCGCCATGCCGTGCTCGCGAATGCCAAAGTGCATATTGCGACCAGCGTAATTCTTACTTGAAAAATCGGACTGGCCGTCAAGCAACGTCATAGTCGACGGAGCCAAGTCGGCAGAGCCACCGATCAACCAAGGTAGATTCGGAGCAAGCATGTTGAGCACTTTGCCCGAACTCACGCGAGTCGCTAAGCCTTTGGCATCGGCCGCAAACGGCTTAATTCCGCGATCCCAGCCTGCTGGCAGTTTTCCGGCCAGCATTGCATGTAACTCGGCCGCTTCTGTCGGATGAGCCGCTTCGTATTTCTTCAGCGTCGCAGTCCATTCCGCATCCGATTGTTTGCCGCGAGCGCCCATGGTGCTTTGGAAATGTTCCGGCACTTCTTTGGGCACCAAGAATTTCTCGGCTTCAGGCCAGCCATAAGCCAACTTGGTCAGTCGAATTTCATCATCGCCAAGCGGCGCTCCGTGAGCTGCGTGCGAGTCAGCTTTATTGGGCGATCCAAATCCGATGATACTCTTCACCACAATCAGCGTGGGAGCATCGTCCGTTGCGTAGAATTGATCGAGCGCTTTTTGCAGAGCCTTCGTGTCATTGGCATCTTCAACAGTAACTGTCCGCCAGCCCAAGCCACGGAAGCGAGCTGCGACGTCTTCGCTGAACGCCAAATCCGTGTGGCCTTCGATCGTGATTCGATTGTCGTCGTACATCCAGCAAAGATTCGACAGCTTGAGATGGCCAGCCAATGAAGCCGCTTCGGCCGCAACGCCTTCCATCAAGTCGCCGTCGCTGCAAAGTGCGAACACGTTGAAATTGAAAAGCTCCATGCCGGGACGATTGTATCGCTCGGCCAGATGCTTTGAAGCGATCGCCATGCCCACCGAATTGCCAACGCCTTGCCCAAGCGGCCCGGTAGTCGTTTCGATTCCGGCCGCTTCGCCAAGTTCGGGATGGCCCGCACAAGGACTACCGATCTGACGAAAATTCTTGATATCGTCAAGCGAAATCGAAAGCTTCTTTTCAAGCTTGCCCGAATGATCGACGCCGCGAATGCCTGCCAAGTGAATCATCGAGTAAAGCAGCATCGATGCGTGACCGCAACTAAGCACAAAACGGTCGCGATTGGGCCACAGTGGCTCGTCGGGGTTGTAACGCAAGTTGTGAGCCCAAACTTGGTAAGCGACGGGGGCCAGTGCCATGGGCGTTCCTGGATGACCACTATTCGCCGCTTGAACTGCGTCCATGCTCAGTGTGCGGATCGTGTTAATCGCAACTTGTTCAATACTCTTTACCTGAATGCTCATCGTGCCTGGCAACCTTCTTCGCAAGCGTACCTTGGGGATTTTTCTTAACGGATACTTTTAGAGTTACTTGTAAGACGCGCCAATTGCCTGCTTAGCAAATTAACACGCAGTTCAAACGTTGATTCACGCGAGTTTTCAAAAACCCGAGCGTGTTCCTTGGAATGATCATCAATGGATCAAGCTAAATTATTTGCCGTCGTTCCAATAATCGAGCACGAGTGCTTTGTCCATGTGCGGCTTTAGCACTTCGACAAATGCCGCGTGGGCAGCGTGAGGCAAATACTCAGCGCGATCTTTTTCGGACTTGAATGTCACTAAAAAACAGTGGGTGAAACCGTCAGCAAGTCCTTCGGGGCTGTTGTTCGTGCCACATTCGAAACTTGCAATGGACGGAATTTTCGAAGGCAGTGCTTTGAAAGCTTCGACAACCTTGGCGACATCTTCCTTTCTCGATGCTTCTTTAAACTTGAACATAACAACATGGCGAAGCACTCGCGTTTCTTCTTTATTATTAGCCATCGACGACCCGACTCCTGAGACCAGACCGATCGTTAAACCGGCCATTAACACTAGTAAACCAACGCGAGATTTCCAAGCACAACAATCGCTCGAACTACAAAACATAGTCA
>JANMNK010000743.1:0-2479 GCA_031373875.1 Pirellulaceae bacterium
GACGCCACCTTCGGCAGCAGGCGAACCATCGGTCACTGCACTTACAACCAATTTTCCGTCTTCATTTTCTTCTAATGCAATCCCGAGTCGGTATTGAGGAGAACCAACCGCTGCCATTGCACCCAAATGATCTCCCATTTGTTTGTGCAAGTTCTTGGTGATTTTTTCGATGACGGATTGGTCGACACCGTTTTCCTTGAGTTGCTTGACGATTTCTTCATGAAGCTTTTGCATATGCAGATTAGGATCGACCTGCACGAAGTTCAGGTCCATGTGTTCGCCGCCCGACGATGGCTTCCAAACCATGGGCTTGCCGCTCTTCAACTCAAATTCGTGTTTCTTACCGTTCTCATCGACCATGACCACTTTGCCATTGGTCTGCACAGTTACCTTTTTTTCGCCATGGCCTTCTCCGTGAGCATCCACCTCGACTTGCAGGGTTTGCGCTTTGCCGTCCATCTCTTTATTCATGGCTTTTCGGACTTGCGCAAGAATCTTGTTGCGAGTCTCGGTGTCAAGTTTTGACTTTTCGAGTTGCTTTTCGAGGTCGGCGATCATTTTTTCCGCCTCGACGCCCTCACCGCGCAGAACGATTACGTGTTTCTCGTCAACTACGTTTTTCTTGTCATGGTCATCACCATGTTCGTGGCCATGGTCATCATCGGCATGTTCATCATCACCGTGTTCGTCGTGAACAGTCACGACTTCGACAACGCGCTTTTCTGATTTCTTCTTGTCATCGTCGTCGCCCGCGCGAACTTGACCGACAAGTAGAGCGCTCAGGAATGCGAGAGTCCAGGGGAAAGTTTTCTTCATTATTCAGATCCTTATACTTTAAAAACAAAACAGAAAGTAATCACTAGAAATCGCGTCGCTCAATCTCGAAATTTCGTATGGGCACAACGACTCTTCGCCCATCGGGCAACTGCCCTTCGAGCATTTTCACTTGCATATTTAGCCCCAAACCGTGTCGGCGAAGCTGACCTTGGATTTTACGCAGTTCTTGCTCTTTGCGACCAAGCAACCGTTCTTCAAATTGTGGCGGCTGGTAGATTGGTATTTCATTATTTTGTCCAATGAAAACTAGGGTGCCTGCTTGCTCCAATCCATCGCTTGCAGGAAGGAAGTTATCTGTTTCGGGAGGCGGCAAAGGGGTTTGCGCGATCGGATCTTTCTTCGGCGCGATGTTTCCGATTTGATTTCCGATGGCAAATCCAGCCAGTACCAGTATTAGCGATGCCGCTAAGGAAAGCAGCGTCTTCCAATTCGACTTGGTCTCTAAGTTCGAAATCACGGCCGTCATTGGCAAAGACGGCTTGGCGTACTCGGCCGTGGAAACCAAAGACTGTTCTTTTCGAACTTCCGTGGTGATGGCTTGGTCTTCTACAAAGGCCAATGCAACATGACGCCACAACGATGGATCGCGATCTAACTGAGCCAACAACGCCGCGCGTTCTTGGTGATCCAATTCGCCATCGACCAATCGTTGTACGCTAAGCCGATCAATAGTTTGAATCGTATTCATGGTTCAAATGTTTTCTTGGTTTTCCAATTGTTGCCGAAGTGCATCCCTGGCCCTCAGCAACCGATATTCAATAGTCTTTACTGTCACTCCAAGCCGCTCGGCCAATTCTCGATAGCCCCAGCCTTCGGTGTATTTCAAGAGCAACAACTCGCGGTCCGAAGCATTGAGATGATTCAACGCTCGCGAAACGGTTTGCGATTGCTCCTTGCGAAATAACCAAGCTCCTGGGGCCTCGGCTTCTTTGGTCGATTCATCCACTCCTCGGTTGGTGTAGTTGGCAAGCAACCGCCGCTGTCTTCCTAAAGTCCGGCGATGGTTGATCACTTTCCGTAGCGCGATGCGATACAGCCAAGGCGCTATTTTCGTTTCATCTGCAGGTCGTTGAGACTGTTTGAGAACTGCCATGGCGACCTCCTGCAATACGTCATCGACCGCATGGGAGTCCTGTAAACGAGCGCGAACGACCGTTTGCAGCCAATGTCGATGCTGGTCCAAGGCCGCAGGCCAATCTATCGAGACTGCGTCCCGCGACGGGTTATTTGCAAGTGAAACTGTTGTCATGACAAGGTAATAGTCACCGTGTGCCGCCGTTCCCCTGAAAAAATCCACTATCTCAAGAATACGGGCATGCGTTCTTGCAGACTATTGCGAAAACCCCTGTATGAAGGGGTTTTTTCTTTGTTGAGGCACGCGGATTGGGATACTGCCAGAAGGGAATGAAAATCGTGCCACCGGGTTCGTTCGAGGAAATGCTAGCAGCCGCTCCATATTGTAAAGCTTGCTTTGGCGATTGGTAAATCGAATCCAAAACAAAAACAATCACACGCAGCAAATTGAAGGTGGCGGCTGGTTGGATGCCATTCAACTTGCCGGTCAGATTTTATTAAACGCTTTCCCGGTAGTGATCATTTCCGGGCAGGAAATGAAAGCGCGCCTTTGCTCAGGTACTGTGGC
>JANMNK010000760.1:0-3009 GCA_031373875.1 Pirellulaceae bacterium
AGTATTTGTTTATGTTGGCTGTTCGATTGAAAAAATCATTCGTGCTCGTGCGCGTCATGATCTTCGTCATCATGGTGGTGGCAGAATTCGTCATGTCGCGGCCATTCGGCAGAGGGATCAAACGGTCGCTCGCCGGGACCAGCCATTTCGCCGCCGCTGTTGAGAACTTTCTGAATTAGCTTATTTCTCAACTCATTGACGGCGGATTGTGTGGTCTTGTCCTCTTCGCGATCAAAATATTTGCGACCATCAATCCAAGTTTGTTCGCAACGCGACATCGGCGACAACGGCGAAGCGTTCCAAATCACAAAGTCCGCTTGCTTGCCAACTTCGAGTGAACCAACGTACTGATCGATTCGCAATTGTTTTGCTGGGTTAAGGGTAACAAATTTGAGTGCTTCTTCCGGCGATAGGCCACCGTACTTAACAGCTTTGGCAGCCTCATGATTGAGATGGCGAGCCAATTCGGCGTCATCCGAGTTGAAAGAAACAACGATTCCTGCATTGTGCATGATCGCGCCGTTATAGGGGATAGCGTCGAATACTTCGACTTTATAAGCCCACCAATCGGAAAACGATGAAGCCATCGCGCCGTGTTTTGCCATCGCATCAGCAACTTTGTAACCTTCGAGAATGTGCTGCAGGCTGCCGACTGTTACGCCATAGTCTTCGAGCATTCGTAGGAAGGCGAGAATTTCGTCTTGGCGATAACTATGGCAGTGGATCCAGCGCTCGTGGCGAATGATTTGAGCGATGGTTTCTAACTCGAGGTCGCGGCGAGGTGGCAATCCCCGAGGATTTTGATTCCATTCCTTCCATTGGCGATCGTATTCACGTGCTGCTTCGAATCGATCGCGAAAGATTTCATCAACACCCATTCGAGAACGCGGATAACGAACAGGGCCATCGTTTTGGGTAGAGCCGCTGCGTTTGACGTTTTCGCCCAAGGCAAATTTGATGCCCGGAGGAGCTTCTCGCATCTTCAGGTCGTCGTAGACACCGCCCCAGCGAAGTTTGATGACTTGGTTTTGCCCGCCGATTGGGTTAGCGGAACCGTGCAGGATGTTGGCCGCTGTTACGCCACCGGCCATTTGACGATAGATCGAGATGTCTTCTGCATCGATAAAATCGCCAATGCGTACTTCGGCCGTCACCGATTGCGAGCCTTCGTTGACACCGCCATCGGTTGCCATATGCGAATGGCAGTCAATGATTCCCGCCGAAATATGTTTGCCTTGAGCATCGATCACGGTCGCGCCTTCGGGTGCAGAAATACCGGTTCCGATTTGAGCTATGATTCCGTTATGGATGAGCATGTCTGCGTCTTGAAGGATTCCTGCGTCGGCCGAAGTCCAAATGGTGGCGTGCTGCACGAGGACCCATTCGGCTTGTGCGGGCATTCCGTTTCGACCGTACTCGCCGAACGGATAGTTGACGGTTGAAAGGACGACTTTGCTTTTCTCTTCAGCAGCTTTTTCTTTGTCAGACTTAGGCTTGGCATCGTCCTGAGCGGGCTTGGCTTCCGGCTTGGAATCGCCTTCGGCTTTATTCTCCGTTGACGGAGAATCGGCTGGCTTGTCCGACGGCGAACGATCTTCAGCAGGCTTGGTTTCCTCTGATGCCTTTGCAGGTTCGCCAACGAATTGACTGATAGATCCATCGGGCCAGACGATTGAGCCGATCAGTTTTTGATTGTCGCCTTCGGCAAGCGACGTTATTGCGATTTGACCTTTACCTTCGGCAGACTTGTGCAAAGGTTTGGCGTCGAATATCGCAGACAAACGCAAATCCTGGACTTTGACTCCGGACAATTTCGTAGCGTTGGCTGCAAGTTTTTCATCGCTGCCTTTTCCACGTCCACGTCGACCTTCGCTACCCTTGTCGTCCGGCTTTGAAGCGTCCTTGTTTTCCGTTTTCGAAGCGTCCGCTTGTTCTGGAGCAGGGGCAGCAACCTTGTATTCGTTCAGCTTGTCCTCCGATGGTTTGTCCCCTTCGGGCATCGCATCGGCTGGTTTAACGTCAGCGGGTTTTTCTTCAGGCTTGGATTCGGGCATCGGTGGAGGAGGAACGGGTGAATCTACGGCGACTTTATCCTCGGTTAGTGTCTCTTCCGAAGGTTTCTCGCCACTTGGCTTGTCACCATTTGGTTGGGCATCGGTTGGTTTTACTTCTGCTGGCTTATCGTCGGACTTTGGTATTTCCGCCTGGGTTTCGTCCGCTTTGTCGGCAGGTTTTTCTGGCGTCGACTCACTCGATTCCTTGGGAGCGTTGGGGTTGGTTAACGTACCAGCAGGGCGTTTGCCTTCTTCGATACTCAGTTCCAGCGCAATTGGATAATCGCCGTTAGCCGTCAAAGCCAGGGACCATTTGCCTTTCAAATCTAACGTTGCTTGCTCATCCCATTCGTAACGATGGCCTTGAACCCAGGTTTCGACGATCTTCGTCTTCTTGTCCCACAGGTCTCCATCCGCGACCACAAAGCTGGCCCATTTTCCTAAATGGATCGAGCCCGCAACTTGATCGATACCAAGCAATCGAGCGGGCTCGGTCGTGAGTGCTTTGAGGGCGGCATCTTTATCCAATCCGCGTTCGATGGCTTCGCGAACTTTTTCAAGTAGCTCCGTTGGTTCACTCAGCCCATCTGTGGTTATGGAAATCTGAATTCCCGCCGCAGCCAAACGACCGGGGTTTTCGGGTGCCAACTCCCAATGCATCAAATCTTGCAAGGTCACGTCGTCGGCCAACGCTGCCATGGAAACGTCAGGTGCCTTTGGAAAATTGACGGGCACAATAATGGCACGGTTGAGCTTTTGAATAGTACTGAGCAATCGATACTCGCGACCCGAACCATGGAGGATTGCAGGCAGTCCAAATTCGCGAGCAAACTGATCCGCGCGCATCGCATATTGTTCGTTTCCTGCATCGAAGATAATGGGCCGGCTATCGTCGACAAGGTCCACCAACGCTTGTAGTGCTGTGTTCGTTTCGGGTTGTGGCAAGCTTGTCTGC
>JANMNK010000765.1:0-4809 GCA_031373875.1 Pirellulaceae bacterium
CGACTATGATTACGACTTGCTCGGACGACTCATAAAAGTCACGATGGCCAAGGGCACTGCGGACGTAGGGGTGCGCCGCTTCGAATACAATGCCGCAGGTAATCTAACCGCCAGTATCGATGAGAACGGGCATCGCACAGAAAACGATTACGATGCGCTTAACCGTGTGACTCGTACTACAGCACCCGATCCAGATGCTTCCGGACCACTTGCTCGGCCCATCACTACGTTCAAATACGACGCGGCTGGCAATCTGACAAGCACAACGGACGCACGTGGAAATGTGACTCAATTCGAATATGACACGCAAGACCGCCAGACGAAGACAATCGACGCCAACGCTGGTGTGACAAGCCATCGCTATGACCTAGCTGGCAATCAGACGTCCGTCACCGATCCGCTCGGCCAAGAAACGCGGTATCGCTACGACGCCCGCAACCGGCTAATGGAAACAATTGATCCGAATAATGGAATCACGAGATTCGAATACGACGCCGACAACAATTCTACTTCCGTAACCGATTCGATTGGCAATCTGACGGAGTATGACTACGATTCCCGCAGTCGGCTAATTCGGGAGACCGTTCAAGTCGAGGCTCCGCTCTATGTCAACGATTTCGAAGCAGTGGTCGGACCCGAATGGTCCAAAAATAAGACCGAAACCACGCCTCAAGGAAATCGACATTTCCTTGGTCAGTTTGGAAAAGAAACCACGTCACTGTCAATTGGCACCGGCAGTACTGTCCTCCCCGGTGGCCTACCAGCACACGATCAACTTACGGTCTCGTTCGATCTGTTCGTGATACGAACGATGGATGGGAATAACGCACAGTTCGGACCCGACGCATGGACTCTCAGCGTTGGAAACGGCGGTCCGACCCTTCTGAATACCACCTTCTCTAATCATCCTCATGACCAATTTGGCGTTGCCTTCGATCAGTCCTACCCGGACCGCATCACCGATCCGCCGATCAACCATCCTGCGCGAACAGGCGCTACAGAAGTCGATACACTTGGTTATGGGACAAGCTTCCAAGGTGACTCGGTGTACCATTTGAGCTTTACTTTTCCACACACCGGGAGTTCCCTGCGACTCGATTTTGCTGGTGGACAAGATTCTGCGATCGATAACGAAAGCTGGGGCCTAGACAACGTGCAAGTCTCTGCGGCCACCGCCCGCCAGTCGCAGGTTTACGCCTACGACGCCGCCGATAATTTGATATCCACAAACGACCGCAACGGCCGTCGCACGGAATACAAGTACGACGACGTCGACCGACTGACGAGCGAAGTGTGGATCGGCGGCGGCAACACGATCGCGTATACCTACGACAAGGCGAGCAACCTGCTTTCCGCGACGGATACGTTCAGCGGTTTGGCAATGACGTACGACGCGCGGGACCGCGTGCAAACAGTGAACAACGCCGGCACGCCGGGAGTGCCCAACGTCGTGCTGACCTACGCCTACGATCCGGCCGGCAATCGGCTCAGCACGGCGGACACGATTGCTGGCGCGGCGGGCGGCCTGAATTCGTACACCCACGACGGATTGGATCGCGTCACGCGCATCACGCAGTCCGGCGTGAATGTCTCGAACAAGCGCGTCGACTTGGCCTACAACCCGCTCGGCAAGTTCAGTTCGCTCAAGCGTTTCCAAGACCTCGCCGGCACACAGCTTGTCGTTGGCACGAACTACACGTACGACTCATTGAATCGTTTGACCGGCCTGCACCACCGTAACGCCGCGAACACCGACGTTTCATTCTTCGACTTCGTCTACGACACCCACAGTCGTATCACGCAAATCACCGACATCGACGGCGTGACAAACTATACCTACGACACGCGCGACCAACTGACCGCCGCGAATCACGCCGACGCCAACAACCCGGACGAAACTTACACGTACGACGCTAATGGCAACCGACTCACCTCCAGCCGCCACGGCAACGGCTACGTCACCGGCCCAAATAATCGTTTGCTGTCGGACGGCACCTATAACTACACCTACGACCCCGAAGGCAACCTGACCCGCCGCACGGAAATCGCCACTAGCAAGTTCCGCGAATTCACTTGGGACCACCGCAATCGCCTGACCGCCGTCACCGACAAAACAGCCGCCAACGTGGAAACCAAGCGTGTGGAATTCACCTACGACGCCTTCGATCGGCGCATCAGTAAGGCCGTCGATACGACGCCACTGAATGCAGTGGACGCCGCCGTCACTAGTTTCCTCTACGATGGCCACGATATATTGTTGGACTTCTTGGACGCCGATGGCTCCGGTCCAACGACAACCGTGCTTAAGCAACGTTATTTGCACGGCCCTGAGGCAGATCAGGTTTTGGCTCAAGACAACGGCGCAGGCAACGTCCTCTGGCACCTGTCCGATCATCTGGGCACGATTCGCGACTTGGCCAACAATACCGGCGCGGTCGCGAACCACCTGACGTACGATTCCTTCGGCAACGTGATCGCCGAAACCAACCCGGCCATCGACACCCGTTACCAATTCACGGGGCGGGAGTTCGACCCCGAGACCGGCCTGCACTACTACCGCGCCCGTTACTACGACGCGGCCATCGGCCGCTTCATCAGCGAAGACCCAATCAGCTTTGCCAGCGGCGACATGAATTCGTACCGCTACGTCGGTAATGCGGTGACCACGCTGACCGACCCGCTCGGCCTCAAGGAGGACACGAAGAACTGCGACAAGAAGAATAAGGAAGAAGAGAAAAAGAAGGAAGAGGAGAAGAAAAAGAAGGAAGAAGAAGAGGAGAAGACGGCGAAAGAGAGGGCGCGACGACGGGAAGCAGAGACACTCAAAATACTCAAGAGTATAGCTGAAGCTATGTCAGAATTGGTTGAACTTGAAAAATTGGAGCAGCAGAAAAAGAGGGATGATCCCTTCGGATTTCTCGAATTCTTGGGTATGCACGCCGACCGACCACGCTATATTCCGTCGCCCGGGTTGAGAAGGTAGCGAATGAAAGAGTCGTACGCACGGTAGGTAAGTGCCACCCACGAATAGCACTGTTGTCATTGAACCCGAACCTTTACGAAGTTAGGGAACCTGAACTGTTACAATTGGGGTACACAAAGTAGCCTAATAATGACGCACAGGAGCAGTTTGGAAAAAATCAGAACACCGAGTTTTAAATGAGAATCGTAGAATGGCCGAATGTGGGGTGGATTCGCTTTTGCTGACCTAGTTGAGGGCGGTCCGACTATTAACCCCCGCTGTCATTTTCCGAAATGCGTTGTCTTCGGGGTCTAATTCATTTTCTACAACTAAATCGCATTTCTTTAAAAACCCAGGCTTTTTCGCAAATCGCATGCGAAAATGCGATTCTTGGTTCGAAACGTGTTGTTCGGGGAGGCTGTTTTCATGATCAATATCAGAGAAACAAAGAGTATCGTGCGGCTGTATTGGTTTAACTGCTTCCGAAATCAGCACACAGCGTTCGCAAACGAGAGAAGGCAAGTTTAAGACCGCTACCGCCAATGCTTTGAAGTACCATTGAGCCAAGTATTGCGGCATAATTGCAGTTTCGCGTTCGTAGAAATACACTCCGATGATTATTGTTGCATCGACCGAGTCCGATTGCGTTGTGCGGAAGGCAGGGGCTGAGGAGCGTGCTATGGCATTGGCATTCCGAAGCTTGTCTCGGGCAACTATCTTGATTCATGGAGTCTCAGTACGACCCAAACTAACTTTCTGGAGAAGCCGTCGATCATTCTTGCTGAAGTTTGCATGATCCATTTCGTTGTTGTTAAGGAATTGTTATGACCGACGACCAGTTGCCTACTCAAGAAATGCTCGCATCTTCGAAATCTGCTCAAGATCAGAAGCATGATGCGAGTACCGAAAATGCTAAACCGCAGGATCAACCTACTTTGGTATCGCCGCAACAGAACGCGACAGGCGAGGCGACACAGGCATACGTTTCAACCCCGACTCCATCGAGCGATTATCGAGGGCAAAAATTCGGAAATTATCGTATTGTAGGGCTGATTGCCGAAGGAGGCATGGGAGCGGTATACCGCGCACGGCATCTAACATTGGGGCGCACGGTAGCACTCAAAGTCATCCGTTCCCATGGAACGATGTCATCGGAAGTAAGCGAACGATTTCAAGCCGAAGCGATAGCTATCGCCGGTCTCGAGCATCCCGGCATTGTTCCGCTTTTTGAATCTGGCGTAGTCGATGGCAAGCCATTTATTGCGATGGCATTTGTCGATGGCGAGAGTCTAGCCCAACGAATCAAGAATCAACCCATGCTTCCCTTTCAGGCAGCTCGTATCGTCGAAGTTGTCGCTCGTGCCGTAAGCTATGCGCATCAACGTGGCATCATTCACAGAGACATCAAACCGCAAAACATTTTGATGACGTCAAACGGTGATCCCGTGCTGACTGATTTTGGTTTGGCAAAACAAACCGACAGCAAGGACGACAGTCTGACTATTGACGGGCAAGTACTAGGGACTCCGGGCTTCATGCCTCCGGAACAAGCAATAGGTCGCAAAGACGCTATTGGCCCAGCCAGCGATATCTATTCCTTAGGGGCTACGTTGTATTGCCTGCTAACCGGACGCCCGCCGTTTCTGGCCGCAAGTATCGCGGAAACACTTTATCAAGTGACATCGGCGGATCCCGTACCTCCAAGAAAGCTGAATAGTCGCATTCCAAAAGACCTCGAAACCATTTGCCTAAAGTGTCTACAAAAGCAACCGCCGCAACGATACAAGTCTGTAACAGAGCTCGTTCTGGACCTCGAACGATTTCGCTTTCAAAAGCCGATTCAAGCA
>JANMNK010000777.1:0-1582 GCA_031373875.1 Pirellulaceae bacterium
ATGCAGAAACGCCGCAAACGCTAACAAACAAGCTTGTACGTCCTTGGAGCTGGTCAAAACCTTCACGCATCATCATCTCGTGCCTTTTTGTACTTGCCGTCCTCTCGTTGCCGTTTCCGATGAACGTCTCCACGATGGCAACGATTCATCCGTCCCAAGTTCAGCACGTGTTCGCACCCAGCAACGTCGTGGTTCGCAATCTTCCCGTCGATTACGGTCACTCGGTTGCCGCAAATGATGTCCTCGTCGAACTAGAAGATTCCCAACTCGCCGTCCGGCTTGATCAAGCGACGGGCGAGCTTATCAATAAAGAGCATCGCTTGCAGGAAGTTGACGCGATCCTACGACGCGGTGAGACCGATTCGCCGGCAGAACGCGATCAACTGGAAAGCGAATCGCAGTCTTTGTCCGAACAGATCGCGATCTGCCAAAAGCGACTGCAACTGCTGACGGAACAACAGGAGCAATTGACGGTGCGTGCAAACATTTCGGGCGTCGTAGGAACTTGGGACGCTCGTAAGCTCCTGCTCGATCGACCTGTTCAAGCTGGCCAGTTGCTGCTGACATTGCACGACCCGAAACAGGATTGGTTTGTCGAAGCTGATTTTCAAGAACGCGATATTCAGTCTTTAATGCGAACGTTCAACACACAAGGCGCAAAGTTTGCCCAAGTTCAATTGACGAGTCACCCGAACCGATTGCTTCTCGCCAAGTTCTATTCGGTCGATCAGCAAACGTATTCCGATGTTCACACCGGTAAAAACATTGTGCGAGCACGATTCGTTGTAGCATCCGACCAACTGCCGTTACACAACCAAGGCGCCGCTGCTCGCGTCCACGTCGAGGTCGGAACGCGTCCACTAGGTTGGGTTTTAATGAGCGATTTTGTAATGTCCACTTGGGCAAAAATAAGGTTATGGCTATGAGCCGAATTATTGATTTTTCACGGCCAATTTCAGGAAAACTGGTTGTTGTGATCGGTCTGGTCACCGCATGGATTGTTCCGGTTATAACCGACGATGCGCAAGCTCAAAACAACAAATCAGCAACAGTGCCTGCAAGCGTCGCATCCATCGATGCTTCGGGCTGGTTGTCGCAATCCGATTGTTTAGTCTTTGCCATGGACACAATTGACGTGCCAGCGAAGGAAACCGGCTACCTTGCGCAAGTATTGGTTGTTCAAAACAACGAAGTTACCAAAGGAGCCGCATTAGGCAGCCTCGATACGCGAACCGCAGAGCTTGAGTTGCAATTAGCAAAACTGCAAGCTCAAGTGGCTGCACAAGAAGCGGCTGATGAGTCAGACGTTTTGCTCGCTACGTCCATTCTCGAAGAGTCTCGCATCGTGTTGGAAAACTATCTCAAACTCGCGCAGAAAGGTTCAGCGACCGAGACAGAGTATCGGCAACGGCAAATCGCCGTGACACAATCCGAAGTCAAATTAACTCATGCCAAGCAGTCGATCGAGCAAATGAAGCTTCGGGCGCGAGTTGCCCAAGCATCGGTGCTCGCATCGGATGACAAACTGCAACGGCTTAAGATTAGTTCACCCATGGACGCCACGGTTTACGAAGTGCTTCGC
>JANMNK010000797.1:0-4115 GCA_031373875.1 Pirellulaceae bacterium
CGTCAAGGAACGCCCAATCGCTTGAACCATAGTATTCTTCGCAGAGGAATTGAACGTAATGACCAAGTCGGAACCGGCTTGTCCTCCTGCAACGGAGCCGATGACGACTCCGTCAAAAAGAAGATCCGCGTTAGCAATTCCGATTCGACCACTTCCCCGAACCGCCAGTTTATCCAGCGCATCAGCATTGCTAACGATTGATAATGTCATCGAGCCGAATTGTGCTGAATCAACATCTTCGACGGACAACGCAGGAGCCAGCGTTACTGGAGGAGCGTTTTCAGCAAAAACAATCGCGGTATCAAATCCGGAGACAACCGGCAAATCATTTACTGGAGTCACGTCAATTGTTTTGGAGACGAGATTGCTCGATGCACCGCCCACACCAATGAGCTTTGCTCGCACGGTCCTTGATTGCGACGTTGGATTGTCGCCGGTGTTGCTGAATCCTATTGCTCGCATTACAGACTCAACGCGATTCAGCCTTGAGGACTGGTTCCATTCGATTTCCAGCGGAGTCGTTCCAACACCACCCGAGAACATTCCGATCAAAGTATTTTGATAGAGAACTTCGCCGCCCAAACCAACCGTTACTGGACCAGCAGGAACAATTGAAAGTTTGTCTTGGGGCTTGGCACCAGCGGGCAACCATACGACGAGCTTGCCACCACCTAGATCATTCGAGTCGATATCGTCAACCGTGACGGTCGAAGTGATTTGGACCGGCGATGCATTTTCCGTGTAGGCAAGGTTGCCACCGAAGTTTGCGAGAACCGAAGCATCATCTACCGGCTGAATCGTTATCATTTTTGTCGCGGAAACGAGACTCGCGTTTAAGTTGTCAAACACTTCAACTTGCATCACCCGAGGAATTCCCGTGGGAGTGTCCGTCGAGTTTGCAAAAGTCGCGGACTGGAGCACCACCGATGCGAATTCCGCAGTTGCGTTTGCATTAAAGGTAACGCTCAAGGGCGAAGTGCCGATGCCACCAGATTTGGTACCGATCGTAATTCCGTCGACTCGAACCAAGTTACCTCCCAGCGTCAATCGCGCGTTCGGCTTGAGCGCGACCGTGTCCTTCGAAGACGCGAATGCCGTGAACCCCAATTCGATTTTATAACCACTCATGTTTGTTACATTTGGCAAGTCGATCGATGCATCGCCGTCAATGTCTACCGCAGGGGCATTTTCTACATATGTCACGTCAGGAGCAAAATTGCGAATTGTCGGCCGAGCCAACGAATCCATGGCTTTGAACGCATTTAGCCTTCCTCCAGTAACTGTCAAGCCAGACCAATTCGGAAGCACATCGACACTATCCAGAATCGTGCTTTTGACTTCCGCAAACGTCATGTTGGGATTGACGGACAAAATCAAAGCCGCAACGCCCGCGACATGCGGAGTTGCCATGGAGGTTCCACTGTAAAAATCGAACGCCCCGTTAAGGACGCTGCTCAGAACACTGACGCCCGGAGCCGCTAAGTCGACAGTCGTTGCTCCCCATTGTGAAAAACCAGCTTTTGCATCTGTGTGATCGGACGCGGCCACGGCGATTACGTTGTCGTTGTCATAGCCCGAAGGATAAGAAGGGTTCGCATCGTTGTCATAGCCACCATTACCAGCCGCAGCGATGAACAACATTTCTTGATTACCGGCCGCAGCAATGGCGTCATGCATTGCCTGTGAGTAGCCGCCGCCGCCCCAACTATTGCTAGTCAAGTCGACTTGCATGATATTCGCATATTCCTGCGCCAGCACACCATCAGAAATCTGTCCTGACCCTCCCGAGTTCAAGAACTTGATGCCCATGATCGATGCCGTCCAGTTGACACCGACGACACCTTGGCCATTATTTCCTCTGCCCGCGATCGTTCCTGAACAGTGGGTTCCGTGACTGTGATCGTCCATAGGATCTCCATCGAGATTCACGAAATCGTATCCGTGAATATCATCGACGTATCCGTTGTTGTCATTGTCCAAATTGTCACCAGCGATCTCGCCCGGATTTGTCCAGATGTTTCCTACTAGATCTGGATGTAAATAATCAACGCCCGTGTCGATTACGCCGATCACCACGTCACTCGAACCGGTCGATATATCCCAAGCCTCCGGAGCATCGATGTCGGCATCGGAGGTTCCGCCTGTTTGTCCTGTATTGTTCATTCCCCAAAGTTCAGCGTAGCGCGAGTCGTCGGGCGTTGCCAACACTCGAACGATATAATCAGGTTCGACATATTGGACTCGTTCATCATTCCAATATTGATCGATCACTTCAGGAACCAAGCTTCGGCTATCACCTTCTCCGAGAGGCCCCATGCGAGTCGGCAACTGCCAGACTTCGATGCCGAGTGTTCTTGCCGTCTTGATAGTATGAGCACCCAGTTGCGCTTGCATAGCAAGTCGTGATTGCTCTGCCGACTCAGGCTGGAGTTTGACAATCAATTGATCGACTGCATAATCCGCGGTTGGCGGAATTACCGGCTTGCCGCCACCAACTAAGCCTGCCATCAATGCTCGTGTTTCAAGCCGCTCCATCCCTTGCAAATTGAGCGAACGTTTCAGACGATTCTTTCGCAGGTTAGTTGATCGAGAAGTGAACTTACGAAGCAAGCGGGAAAGAGCGTTCGCACGATTCATCACAGAAAGTCCCTGGCGAGGTAGACGAAACAGGAAAAGCAACAGCGGATAAGTTCGCAGCATGGCCACGAAACTAGCCATTGATGGTAGTAGAATTCGCCGATAAAGTCAATTTTACCGACTATACCTATCGCCCTAATTCTTTCCGCTGTCCATCGAACGCAAGACGCCCGCGCAACGTTCACGAAAAGCGTTCGTGCTAGGGAATGCCCTTTCGGAACGCTTAATTTCCGAAAAACCAAGTTTTCACTGGCAAAACTACACCAGCGTGTTGACCAATTGACCAATCGCGCGATCCGCAATCAGGTCGACTGCGGAGGAAAAATACCAATCGGTTTCTGTCCCACCGGTCATCGTATCGACGCTTGCTCCGTCGTTAAAAACGGTGGCTCCAGCCCCGGCCGCTTGCAATCGAATCCCGCTGACGCCAGCTCTCAGAATCGTAACTCGCGTGTTGTAGTTGTTGGCCATAGTCGTCCATTCGGCCAGAACAGTTCGAAAAGCGGCTTGGTTCGAATCGTGCGCCGTAGAACCGCTAATCAGCAAGTCATCTCCACCTTGGCCTTGAATACTATCAGCTCCAACGCCACCAATAAAGTACATCGCGACCATTGGACGTACAACATTCGCAATCTGGTCGTTCCTATGTCAAAGGGCCGCGAACGCGGGAAGCCGGGACTGAATCGTTTGCGTATGACATGCCCAGCAAGCAGGCGCCCGACACCGACTTCAACGGCAACGTCTGGACCCCGATCGACACTTTTAATACTCCGAAACTATGAGCGTCGGAGACAAGCCCCGAGCGCTCTGGCATTCTTCGGTCCAGCTCTTGTTTAGCGGCTTGAAACCATTTCTTGGGTTCACTTCTTCCCGTCCGTTCGGGGCTTGCACCCGACGGACGCGGTTTTAGCGTCGTAAAAGCGATGCGCTCGCGACCTCTCTTTCTGGGCCCAGTGGAGGGCGCCTGACGCGGTTCCGTAGTTAGCGCACCAAACCTGTTGCGAAGTATGGGCGCAAGGCCCAGTTTCGCGTCTGAAGCTTCCCTCATATACACACCCACTCCGCGACGATCGGGCTTGCCCCGAACCGTCGCAAGGTTTGGTGCGCTAAAACGGCAGACCCAACCGTTCCCCCAGCGACGATCGGGCTTGTCCCGATCGGTCGCAACAGGTTTGGCGTGCTAAAACGATGGACACCACCCATCCGACAGCGACGTTCGGGGCTTGCCCCCGACGTTCGCCGTTTTGGAGTCCTAAAAGCGAAGCACGCGAGTGTCCTCCTGTAGCACGCCAAACCTGAGAGTGACGGAGGCAAGCTCCGAGCAATCTGGCTTACGCCTTAGCGCACCACACCTGTTGCGAAGCATGGGCGCAAGGCCCAGTTTCGCGTCTGATGCTCTGAGCCGCATACACTCCCCGCCCCCCAGCGACGATCGGGCTTGTCCCGATCGGTCGCAACAGGTTTGGCGTGCTAAAACG
>JANMNK010000821.1:0-15363 GCA_031373875.1 Pirellulaceae bacterium
ACACGATTCACTTGCACAAAATGGATAGGAAAATCGGCAGTCGCTGGGGGTTCGAAGTGGGCTGGTCGCACGCCCGAGACTGGTTGTCCACCAAATTAGTCTCAGGTCGACTTAGGGACATCTTCTGGATACATACGCAGCCAGATCTCAGAAAGTTTGCGCATTGCGGTATGAACTCGACTTTTTACTGTTCCTATCGGAATTCCTAATATTTCGCCGATATCGGAGTACTTCATTCCTTGATAAAAGGCAAGTTGAATGAGTTGCTGTGTTGCGGGTGGCAGTTGTGACACAACGTTGCGGACGCGAGCGCCGGATTCTTCAAAGATTGCGGCGTCGGCTGGGGAAACACAATCATCTTCGATCCGTTTTCCCAAAGAATCCGAGACGGAGTCTTTTTCGCCGATTGAGGCGTCCAAGCTTTTTAAGCGATGACGACGATTGCGACGTTGGCAATCAATCGCTTTGTTCGTGGCAATGGCATAGACCCAGGGTCGAAAACGCTTGCCTTCCTCGAACTGATCCAAACGCAAATGGACGGACAGGAAAGTTGATTGGAACGTGTCTTCTGCGAGTTGGGTATCGCTCAGGAAACGTCGCAAAAAAGTGTAGAGTTCGCGTTCATATCGCCGGACCAGAATCTCGAAAAATCGCCGATCCGCCGTTTCACGATAGGTAAGTAGCAGTTGCTCATCTGATAACTCAGCAACGGTTTGTGCAGCCAGGTCTAATTTCATATGTACCTCTGCCATAACAACCGCCTACAGGAAAAAAGATCCGCGAATTGACTTATTGCGGTTTCTGGCTCAATGCTCCGAGTGCCACATTTAAGTGATTCACAGGGCCATCTGCGCCGAAACCCGTCAAGCAAGCTAAAAATTGAGCAAACTGTGAAGCAATCCAGAACGTGTTTTTCGACGGACGGGATTTCTCACGTTTCCCTAGTTTACACACGGGGCTAGGGGAAAGTCAAAACCACCCTGTTGGTGTAGGCGACTGATGTCTAAGGGGTTTCGGTTCCAGTGTAAAACGATTGTCTCAATCGTTTACCGAGTGCAGGTTCAGGTAAGCGAGGAAAGAGCCATGTTTTACAGCGAGTAATGCTGTTGAGTTGCGAAGCTGGGATTGGCGTTTTGGATGGGTACTGGGGTTGGGTAAGTTTTGGGGTGGGGAATACCGGTATTCTGAGCAGTTGAGGACAACAGCTCTACACTCTTACCAGAATTCTGAGCAGTGGAGGACAACTGCTCTACATTGGAAGACCCAGAAAATATTGGAAGACCCAGAAAATCGAATACTGTTATTTTTTCGGACTATTTTTTCTAGGGTCGCCACTTTGGTGATTTCTTGTGACGGATTCGATAACTATTTGCAATTTTGTTGAGTCAAAAAGGCAATGAATTTGCGGATTGGGTTTTTCGAGGTTTTCTGGCGAAGATTGTAGGGTAACTTCATTTTAAATTAGCCGAACGGCGTTAGCGGCGGTTGTTGTACGGAAACCGTAGCTAACGCCAAAACGGCTGAAAACGCCTGGCCGCTCACGGAAAACGGAGACTAGCGCCTGGCCGCTCACGGAAAACGGAGGCTAGCGTCTGACCGCTCATCGGAAACGGAGGCTAGCGCCTAACCGCTCATAGAAAACGCCAATGGTCGGTTAGGTGTGTAGTTTTTTGTAACGGAAGCGGCGGGGTTCGTCTTCTTTGAGTCCAAGCCGTTCTTTGCGTTGTTGTTCGTAATTCTGGAAATTGCCTTCGCACCAATGCACGTACCCGTCGCCTTCGAAGGCCAAGATGTGCGTGGCGATTCGGTCAAGGAACCAGCGATCGTGACTGATGACCACGACGCAGCCCACAAAGTTGAGAATGGCTTCTTCGAGAGCTCGCAGGGTGTCGATGTCCAAATCGTTTGTCGGTTCGTCAAGCAACAGCACGTTGCAACCACGCCGTAACAATTTGGCTAGATGGACACGATTGCGTTCTCCGCCTGACAGCACGCCGACTTTCTTTTCTTGATCCGGACCTCGGAAGTTGAACTTCGACACGTAAGCCCGCGCGTTCGCTTTCCGGCCTCCCATTTCGATCAAGTCTGTGCCACCGCTGATTTCTTCGTACACAGTGCTCTCGGCGTTCAGCGAATCTCGGTTCTGGTCGACGTAGCCAAACTCGACGGTTTCGCCGACTCTCAAGATTCCGGAATCAGGTTTGTCAGTTCCCGTCATCATGCGGAACAAGGTCGTCTTGCCAGCGCCGTTTGGTCCAATGACACCGACGATACCACCGGCTGGCAACCGGAAACTCAAATCGTCGATCAGCAAGTTATCGCCGTAACCTTTGGTCAAGTTAGTTGCTTCGACGACCACTTCGCCCAAATGTTTTCCTGGTGGGATTTGAATTTCAAGCTCGTCCGATCGATCTTCGTAGCTTTCCGAAGCCAACTGTTCGTAAGCGTTGATACGAGCTTTGCTTTTAGCTTGTCGAGCACGCGGCGAAAGTTTGATCCATTCCAATTCGCGAGCCAACGTTTTTTGGCGAGCCGCAGCTTGTTTTTGCTCAATCTGCAGACGTTTTTGTTTTTGCTCCAGCCATGCTGTGTAGTTGCCTTCGAACGGAAAGCCTTGTCCGCGATCCAATTCCAAAATCCACTGGGCGACGTTATCGAGGAAGTAACGATCGTGCGTGACGGCGACAACAGTGCCGGGGTATTGTGCCAAATGTTGTTCGAGCCATTGGACCGCTTCGGCATCAAGGTGGTTTGTTGGTTCGTCGAGCAATAGCAGGTCGGGTTGTTGGATGAGTAATTTGCAAAGTGCAACGCGACGACGTTCACCACCACTGAGCTTATCGACTTGAGCATCGCCGGGTGGCAGGTTCATGATCGACATGGCCACTTCGACTTGACGGTCAAGATCCCACAGGTTGTTGCTGTCGATGACATCCTGCAATCGTGCCATTTCATCGCACAGTTTCTGCATTTTGGCATCGTCCATGACTTCGCCAAGTTCAACGGAGATGGCGTTGTATCGATCGACGATTTTACGGCGTTCGCTCACCGCTTCCTCGACGTTGCCTTGAACGTCCTTGTCGGGATTCAGTTGAGGTTCTTGCGATAGGAAGCCGCAGGTGTAACCGTTTGCGATTCTTGCCACACCATCAAAATTCGTATCGACCCCTGCCATGATGCGGAGCAAAGTACTTTTGCCGGACCCGTTCGATCCGAGAACGCCGATTTTCGCGCCTGGATAAAAGGCAAGCCAAATATCTTTGAGGACTTCCTTTTGGCCATGTTTCTTCGTTAATCGTTCGATCGTGTATATGTAATTACGGTTCATAGAAATCTGAGAATAAAGGAATAAGGACTAACCACTAACACCAAGGCGTCGCACAACAATAGTTACCGATTGGAATCGTAGCGGCTGGGCGCGAGCCCTCCGGTTTGCTGCACCGGACGGCTCGCGCCGTTCCGCTAAAACGGTAACTTATTGTTGTGCGATACCTAACCACCAACCACCAACCACCAACCACCAAGCACCAAGAACCAAGAACCAAGAACCAAGAACCAAGAACCAAGAACCAAGAACCAAGAACCAAGAACCAAGAACTTCACTCCCACTCGATCGTTGCTGGTGGTTTTGAACTGATATCGTAACAGACTCGATTCACGCCGCGAACTTCGTTGATGATTCGCGTGCTGATACGGGCAAGCAAATCGTATGGCAATCGGCTCCAGTCGGCGGTCATAAAATCGTCTGTATTGACACATCGAATAGCAGCGACATTTTCATAAGTTCGAGCGTCGCCCATCACTCCGACACTTTGGATCGGCAACAGTACCGCAAAGGCTTGGGAAGTTTCTCGATACAGTCCGGCGTTTTTTATTTCCGTAACGACGATCTCGTCCGCTTCTCGCAAGATCGACAACCGTTCCGGTGTAACTTCACCAAGGCAGCGGACGGCAAGTCCCGGCCCCGGGAACGGGTGACGCCAGACCAGCCATTCCGGCAAGCCTAATTGCACACCGAGTTTTCGCACTTCGTCCTTGAATAAATCGCGAAGTGGTTCGATCAGGATGAAACCAAGTTGCTCGGGCAATCCGCCGACGTTGTGGTGCAGCTTGATTGTTGCTGCGGGGCCATCGAGAGCAGCGCCGCTTTCAATGACGTCCGGATACAATGTGCCTTGCGCGAGGTACTTGGCGTCTTTGATTTTTTTAGCTTCGCGTTTGAAGCACTCAATAAAAGCGTATCCGATTCGTCGGCGTTTCTCTTGAGGTTCGACGATGCCCTTGAGTTCACCGAGAAAGTAATCTTGAGCGTCGACCACGTGCAAGTCGGTTTTGAAGTGACTTGAAAATTCCGAAATGATGGTCGCTTCTTCGTTTTTGCGAAGCAGACCATTGTCGACGAGAATGCAGGACAACTGCGGGCCGATGGCTTTGTAGATTAAAGCTGCGGTCACGCTGCTATCGACTCCGCCGGATAGACCGCAGATGACGCGATCGTTGCCCACCTGGGCTCGAATTCGCTGGACAGCTTCATCGGCAAAATCCCCCAGTTGCCAGCGACCTTCGCAGCCGACGATTTCGTAGAGGAAGTTGCGAAGCAGTTGTCCGCCGAGCGGTGTATGGGTAACTTCGGGGTGGAATTGAATGCCAAGGATCGCTTTGGTCTTATGCCGAACTGCAGCGACTGGGCAGGTCGTGGTGTGGGCAATGGAGTCGAACTGATCTGAGAGTTGGCTGACTTGGTCGCCGTGACTCATCCAGACTTCCATTTGTTTCGGAAGACCTGCAAAGAGGCCCGACGTGCTTGTGGAGCTGAGCATGGCTCGACCGAACTCGCGAGCTTCGCCATGTTCGACTTTGCCACCAAAATATTCGGCGATGAGCTGCATACCGTAACAGATGCCTAGGACGGGGATTCCAAGTTCAAAAATCTCGCGATTGCATTTCGGTGCGCCGGTTTCATACACGCTGGCGGGACCCCCGGACAGGATGATGGCTCGCGGTTTCCGTGCCATGATCGCTTCGGGTGAAATATCATGTCGAACGATTTCGCAGTAGACGTTATTCTCACGAATGCGCCGAGCAATAAGCTGGGCATATTGCGAGCCGAAATCCAGCACAAGGACTCGCTCGTCGGCTAAACTCCCCACCCCACGACCTCCCGGCAAAGGTGTGCTGCGGAGCACTGCCTCGCCCATGACAAATTCTGCAAAAAATCGAATCGCGTAGTATAAAGGCGATCCTGATTTCTCACCAGTCTACATCTGTCACTGGGAAAGGAATGCACTTGCAATCCGCCATGTGCTTAGCGGTCATTTAAGGCGCAGAACGTTCCACTTCGGCAAGATATACCGCCAGTGTCGATTCGAACGTTTCCGGAGCGATTTGGAATTTTGCTTCCGAAGTACGGTATCGCTTGCAGTGATCGGCAACCAATCGGTACAAGAACCGGAAAAGATTGCGGGGTGTTTGCAGCGATTGCATCATGGACAAAAGTCTTGGTTCCGAAATCGCGGGATCGAAAAGCTGCGAAGGTCGTGGTGGCGAAGCCGAACTGGAGCAAGCTTTGAGCCGTGCGGCAACAACATCGTAAAGGGCTTCCCCGGTCCAATTGAATCCACCAACCACGTTCTGCTTGTCGAGCCTAGCTCGCTCGTGAAACTCGCGAGACTCGCGATTGACGAATTGCTCCAGTTCTTTGGGAAGGAGCAATTTGATACCGAGCCCAGGGTGCTTGAGAAGTTTGTTATCCAGCAGCGGCCAGACGAGTTGCCTGATACGTTCTGGCTGGCCGTTGACTGCGTCGGGTTCGTCGAAACGATCCATGAGTACGATCAATCCTTGAAAGCCTAAGGACCGAAGCAGCAGTTGAAATTTTTCTAGAAGTGCGTAGCGATCGTCGGTTCGATTCGCGGTGGGCATGGGTTGCGATGCGAGTTCTTTGCTCGGAATGTTCATAAACGTCCGAGTGAGTGTCCAAAAGTCATTTTTTCCGACTCGCATTCGTCTGCAAATCTTCCAAGCTCTCAATCCATTTCGGCTGAATCGAATGAGATAAGGCATCCAGGCGACCAGCAATGACAGTGGGATCGTCCACAGTGCAGCCTTGAGGGAAAGCACCTCTTGTCTTAGTAGCACGTAGTGGATGCTAGCCGCAACGGCGATCATCAAGACGGCGGCAGCAACGTCCAGCCAAGTTGCGAAATTATGATATCTCAGTTTCTTGCGCAGTTTGCTCCAGCGATCCTTGAGGGTGCCGACTCGCGACTGATCGTAGAAAGCAGCGAGAAGCAGCAAATCTCGTTTTTGGCCTCGGTCTAGTTTGTCGACGGCCTCGGTCGAGATCTTTTGGATGATCGTGCTGTTGTACGATTGGGTATCGAGCAGATCATCGACAAGTTCCGTTACGCCTTCGCACAGAATCGCGTCCATGTGATCCCACAGTCGGACAGCTTGAAGAATCTTGTCGGGTTTGCCTCGGGCGCCTCGCGACAGATGCTGTTCCAATGGACCAAGATATTTGTTGAAGTCGTCGTATTCAACAATGAACAGACGCTTGTCCGGATGCGCCGCATTGTGAGCCGAATAATGTCGACCCAACTGTAGCCGAATGGCGGTCTTGCCAGACCCTTTCGCGCCAAAGACAACAGCGGTCGAAGGCTCTGATGGATCGCCAAAAACTTTGCTCCAAGCTGGATGATACGTGCTGTCGATGCACGCGTCTTTAAAAACGGTGTCGGTCTGGGCGTCTTCGTCTGCAAAAGGGTTTTTGCTAAGTCCGTGATGGGACCAAAATTCTTGTTCATTCATGTGAGTAACGCCAGGGTGATTTGTGTTTCAAAGTATCAACCAGCAAGTTCCATTCGATTACAGAACGCGTTGCTTGGTTTGGGGGTAGTTTGATTTCATACTGATTCGTGATTGGGTCTTGATTGTACGATCAGCGACTGGGAAGACCATTCGCGTGGACTTCGGTAATCAGCCATCGCAGGGGCAACCCAAGAGTAAACTCGCACTGTAAATATAGCTTAGTCCAAGTTATTGGCTGCCAAAGTGCTTCAAGTTCCTTTTGGAGGATGAGCACTTTTCTGCGGACATTTAGGGTATTGCGACTAGGAATCGACGTGACCACATTAAAAGCGTCAATTCAACGCTGTCGGCTTTGCCGGGAGCATAGAACAACCTAGAATACGTTGATCTGCGATCGAGTCAGCAGAGTCCGAGCCAACGTCCGTCGCCTAGGTTGACGAAGAAATTTGTCGGATGGCGTGTTGTTGTTCATGATCCGTATCATGGGAAATTTTCGATGCACTGCAATAGAAATCTTCGGTTTGCTTTTTGTGCCATCTTCGTGCTGTCGATGTCGAGCGTGTTTGCGATCGCTCAAGACAAGTCGCCTAAACCAGGTGCGGTGACTTCGCGATTCATTCGCATCGAACGGGATGCCAAAGAAAATCCAGTTGCCCTTCAAACGTCCATCGTTCGAATGTCGGTCAACGAAGGACCGTATAAAGGTGCAGTGATCGATTTAATCGGTGCTGTTCACATTGCTCACAAAGAGTATTTCCAAGAGCTAAATAAAAAGTTCAAGGAGTACGATGTCGTCCTGTACGAGTTGGTTGCCGATCCGGAAGTTTCCAAGCCGATTAAGAGGGCCGAAGACGAAAACGTTCGCCATCCCGTCGGGGCGCTTCAAGTAATGATGAAGGACATGCTGGGACTGCAGTTTCAATTGGACGAAGTTAATTACGACGCCAAGAATTTTGTACACGCCGATATGAGCCCAAGCGAATTTATGGCGGACATGAAAGATCGTGGCGACGGATTTGCCTCGATGTTCGCTCGCATGATGGGGTCGAGTATTGCCGCGCAAAGTGCACAAGCGGGCAAAGGCCAAGATATCAACATGCTGATGGCCGTGTTCAGCAAGAACCCTGAATTGAAAATGCGGCAGGTGATGGCCGAGCAGTTCGAAAACATGGAAGTTCAGCTAGCTGGGCTCGCTGATGGATCCGGCAAGAGCACGTTGGTAACAGAACGAAATCGCAAGGCAATGGATGTCCTTGAGAGAGAGTTGAAAGCTGGCAAGCGTCGCATGGCGATATTCTACGGCGCGGGTCATTTGCCCGATTTCGAAAAGAAGCTCGTTGAGAAATACAAATCGAGCCTCGGTAGTCCCGAATGGATTACAGCTTGGCGGCTTAAGTAACACGAGCATAAACCATAGGGTGCGTTACTTTTTGGACTCGTCCGCGGCGCCAGGACTTTCTGCGTCCGCGGATTTTTCTTCGGTCGCAGCACCATCGGCTTGGATTGCCGAATCGAGGGCTGCGCGAGTGCCTGCGGCGATGATTGTTATTTCGTGATCGGCAAAGAACTTGGCGAGGTACGTGTCGAACTTTTGCCACCCTTCTACGATTTGTTCCGTGTACTTCTCTTCCGTTTCCATGACCTTGATACCCTCAAGCATGACTCGACGTAAATTGGTGTCTTGAGTATTATCGCGGTTAGCACGAGCTTGAGATAGTTGCCCGCTCAACCAACCTTGATAAGTCAGCAGACGCTGGAGTAAGGCCGTCGAAGTTTTCGGGTCGGTAAAAACGCCGTCTGGGATATTCGCGGATTTGTAAACAACTCCAAATCGTATTTCCCACTGTTTCGCAGGAATCGATTGGACTTTAATCAGCAATTCGCCTGGCAATTCGGGTGATTTTATTGACCACCCTTGGCCGTTTTTTCCTGCGATTTCGAACTGCGAAGCAGGCAAAATATTCTTGGCCACGTCCGATGTCAATTGTAAACGGAGGATGGCCTCGCGAAGTACTGGTCGAGCATTCATTCGCAGGATGTGCTTGGTGATGGACTTTTCGAGCTTGAGAGAATCGCGACCAACCAAATTGCTAAGGTCACTCGATGGCGTTTCGGGATCCTCGTTGGGTTGATCAACGCTGCTTGATTGTTCCAAATCGGATGCATTCTCAGAAACAGCAGATTCGACTGGCTCGTTTGCTTGGGAAGCATCTCCCATCGAGCCACGGACGATGTCTTCAGCGGAAACCATATTCTCAAGGTGCGGATTGGTTAAATCGCCGATCGCGTTGGATTCGATTGCGGAAAAAAACGAGTCGAGACGATTTGCCATTAGTGTTGGTGGGGGCGTTGGTGTCGCATCGACGGAGAGAATAGGCGACGCACTTGGCTCTGTTCCTGAAATATCTAACTCGGGTTCTGGTTCCTGAGTTTCGGTGGACGCAGAGTTTTCGGTGGACACAGACTTTTCGGAAGACAGAGAGCTTTGTGATTTAGACTGATCCGGCGACTCATCAGCGCTAGCAGCTTTTGAATTTGTATGGTCTGCAATTGTATCTCGGTTCTTGGGTTTATTCCGAGTTTGCGAAATCGCAACAAATGGGATTACCACAATCGCAACTGCCGCGATGCTCCAGATTGCGAGGGCCTTAATTGAATACGTCTTTGTTGTTTGAAGTTTTGGCGTGTGGGTCTTTGTCGATCCCGCGTGTTTGGGTTGTTTAGGCTCAAGGGTGAATTTCGGGCTGCGCGTCGTTGACGAATCCTTGTCGTCAGTAGGAACCGCAGTCATATCGTGCTGCTTCGCTGTCGGATTCGAGCTGGCCAAGTTGGGCTGTTTCGTTTCGTTTATGTCTTGAGTGTTTTCCCGTAGCCAAACGTCAAAGGATCGGGCTATGATCTCGGTTTCGTTAGTGACTGATTTAAGTTTGGTCTCTGACGCTTCGGACTGTCCGGCTACGATAGCGCCGAGACCAACTAATCGACCATCGGGAAAGACTGCAATGTGAAGCAGATCAAAATGGAGGCGATTGTTTGCTTCGAGATGGTGCGTCATAAGCTTCCATTGCTCGCGCCAATCAAACAATACTGCTTTGGGCGGAGTGCCCCATTGGTCAACCACGTCTCCGACCAATCGGCAACCGTCAAGGCGGACCGCAATCCATCGCTGGTTGCCTTGAGAGACGGTACATGATTGGAGTCCGTATTGTTGCGCGAGTTGTTCGCTCGCACTTGGCTGGTGGTTGTTGGAAGCCAAATCGGGTGCTTGGCAAAGCCACCATGGCTTTTCGCCAGCAATAAACCAGCAGGTGTGATGTGCCAGATTGGGAAGAGTTCTGACTGGGCCGCTGGGACCTCTGGCAGGCTTATTGGATTTGGAGACGCTTTGGATCCACGCGTTATAAGCGACAGCGTCGCGTTCAAATAAATCAGAATCAGCCTCGATGCCCTTTGGTACATTCGTCGGATTATTGGGTGAAGAAGGCATCGCTAGCACTTGTGATTTTTAGATGAAGATCGGATTCATGGGTATTGTAGCCAGGTTTTTGGGTCGCTTCCAATTCGCGATTGGGAAAGTTTACGGCTTGTAACGAAAGAAATCATCTGTTTGAGGAAACTTTTTGAAACGGCAATGCCGATAGTTCCGTTTGTGACGGGATTGCAGGTCTTGATGGATCTTCCCAATCTACCGTCTTCGCAAGGTTGTCAAACAGAAGTCGCGATGATGGCGGCGAGGTTTGGTGATCAAGCGATCGCACCAGAACAACACAATTCGAGCAAAGCATCCACGGATGACTTTGGGGGGAGGCGAGATCGCACGGTAGCGATTCTTGCCAGGTATGCCGCTGGAGATGATTCAATGAAGTTGCTCAACCACTGGTTAAGATTACTTTCCGCTGGATTGGTGACATGGGTCACCGTTAACAGCCTTCACGCACAGGGATTGCCACATCGGCATGGCCCGGATTGCGCTGGAGCTCATGAAGCCACGTGCGCCGCACCCGAAGGCTGCGATTGTTCGTCCTGCGATGGCGGGTGCGATGGATCGTGTGGTCGCGGCGGCGGACTGCTAGGCGGCGGCATGGGTGGCCGCGGAATGGGCGGAGGCGGAATGGGCGGAGGCGGCATGGGCGGCCCCGGTCTATTCGGTGGTCCAGGCCTGATGGGTGGCATGGGCGGCGATCATAGCGTCTTCGGCGCTTGTCGAGGATGTGGCGTATTTGGACCTTGCAGTCCGGGCGGCATCTGTGGGACGTGCGGTCCCTTGGGCGGCCTTGCTGGCGGGGGTGGACTCGGCGGCGGTCTCGGCGGCGATATGATGGACTGCAATCAGTTTGGTGAAGCGAACGCTGACCCAATGTGTCCTCGTTGCGGATACCAAGGTTGTTTCCGCTGCGGTTGGGGACTGGGACTGCTAGCTTCTTCGAAGATGGGGAACATGGCCAAGCACCTATTGCCGTACGGCGAAGGTGGCGTGTCAACTCCTCGTTGGTTCGATCTTTCAACCGAAGCTGTCTTTCTGAAACGTGAGAGCGGTCCAGGTAATTTCAACTACTCCTCGTTGGGTGCAGGCAGCAATAATTTTGTGTTGACCAATAACAGTGTCGGCATGGATCAATATCGAGCGGGACTTGGATTGCAGGGCAATTTGCAGCTTGGCGTCGCAACCAGCCTCGAAGGTGTTTACTTTGGGTTGAACCGTTGGTCGCGAACCGCCACTGCGAACGACAATCCGAACGGAGCAGCCAATCTTTACTCCTTTATCAGTGCATTCGGTCTCGATCCTCTGAATGGTTTTGACGATTCGGACCGCTCGCTGACCCACTCCTTGACGTACGAATCTCGTCTGAACAATGGCGAAATCAATCTTCGCCGACGTTGGGCTGGCCGTTATCGTTGGTTCCAAGGATCATGGCTCATGGGTATCCGTTACCTGAGCTTGGATGAAAACTTGTTATTTGCTGCTCGCGGTGAAAACAACAACGGCGCAGCGAACAATGGCCCTCGATTCTTCAACTACAACACGGCGGCGACGAATTCCTTGACAGCTTTCCAAGTCGGTGCTGATCTTTGGATGAACGTTATCCCAGGTGTTAAGATTGGTACAGAGGCCAAGTTGGGTGTGGGTGGAAACACCGCAACACAGACAACCACCATCAATGCCAACTCGATCAATAACTTGGTCGAGAAGATCACCGATGGACGCGAAGCATACATCGCCAGCTTGTCGATACCGCTTGTTTACAAGATTACTTACGGAGTTGCACTTCGCGGAAGCTACCAAATGTTGTACATCGACAACTTGGCACTAGCTGCCGACAACTTCAACAATGTACCGCCTGCGTTGATCCTGCCAAACTCGATTCGAAACGTTCGAATCAACAACGACGCAGAAGTCTTGTACACAGGCTTCACCGGCGGTGCCGAGTTTACTTGGTAGACCAGAGCCGACGATAGAACAGTAGACCGATGCAGCCAAGCTTAACCCGCTTGGCTGTTTTCGTTTTGCGATGCAATTGAAAAGTGAGATGAGTGCACGCAGATTATATGACCGGAACGAACTGAGCCGCATCGGCAGTCTCTGCAATCAACAATAGTCGCTAACCGTTGGGCTAATTTCAAGATCAAGTTGAATCCGAATACAAGTCGCTCGCCGTCACGGGAGAGGCATGTCTCATCATATTCAAGCGAACAAAACGCGCCGCCGCAAGTAACTCAAAAATTTCGAGACCAGAATCCATGGGAAAAAACACAGTCAATTCGAATGACGCGATCTTAACCCTTGGTCGAAGCAAAGAATTCCTCATTCGGAATTTGCTCGAATACGCAGGCATTGTTGCAGTTTGGCTCGCCTTCTTGGCAATTCACCAATGGACAGGAATGTCGAATACCGCGGCATCTCTTTTGGCGCTTGGATTATGTTGGGCAAAGACAGCGTTCTTTGGTGCTGAGAATTTGCGTCAGTTGTTGCTCGCTTCCGTTTGTAACATGCCTTATCACCAATTCATGTTGCTGATGTTGGTCAACATGTCCCAAATCATTTTGTCGTTCGGCCTCGATTTCCATTGCCTCCATCAAGTGAACGCAGCCAGTTTCAGTGTTGAACCTGGGGCATTTGTAGGCTGGGAACTGGTATTTGAGTATGTCTATTTCAGCACGCTGAACTTTACGTTTTTTGGTTATGGTGATGATACGCCTCAGACGGTCGTCGCCAAGTTGATGACCATGACGGAGATTCTCCTGGCGTTTGTCACGGTGATATTCTTGCTTTCGGACTTTATTAGTCTCAAAGAATCGATCAGCCGGAAAGAGCCGTCGAAATGACATCACGCTCTTAACTGGATCATCTCGGGTCTGTTGCCTGCCGAAACTGCGCTGCTTCAAACGCGTGCAAACCGCGCGGCAAGTTCTTGAAAAAGATTTGCAATGGATTCGCGTTGGAATTTCGTTGCATGCACGACGCGACGTAGAAGGTTACTTCGGGCGAAGCGGTCCCAGGGCCCTTGGGTCTGGAATTGAATTGGAGCCTGGTGGCTTTGGCGGTGCGGGCGTCGGACCATTGTTTGGCCCTTGGAAGTTCGATGGAATGTCGACATTGATCTGCGCGATTTGCGCGTTGCGAATTGTATTCGATCCGACATCGTAGTCAGCGGACCGGACTACTATCTTGTTTTGTCCGGGGGCGTTCGTTGGCGATTGTTGCATCGTGATCTCTGCGGGTTGTTGTGCGCTTCCTTCGATGTGCAGCAGCTCTTGAGCGGACGAATAACGAACTCTTGCCGCGAGCAAGCGATATAAACCAGATTCCGACATGCCATCAAGTTTGACACTATCGCGTGCTTCGAGTTCCCATGTGGACGACGAGGGCGATCTATCGGAGGGCGTTGCACTCGTTCGATTCCAGCTTAAGTCGTCGACATTCTGAATCTGCAAGAGATTGCATGTAATGAGTTTTTGATTTAACCTCAACTGACGGATTTGTTGTACGTTTAGCTCATCTTCCCAGCTTTGTATCGGACCATCGACTGCTTCGACGCGATCGATGAACCGAACCATGCCACGGCCAAACTCGCCCTCCATTTTGCCGACGAAAACAAGGTGCAGCGAAGCTAATCCCGAGGAAGACTTGGCAGGCTCGTTCATCAATGGCAATGCCTTTGTGTTCGCTGCAGCCAGACGGCGAGATCTTAAAGAGCCCGGTCCATGGCCGTGGAGGGTTTGATCAATAATGTCGATGTCGAGTTGAGGCAGCATCAGATGTTCGAGCGAGCGACGATTGCCTTGCAGATCGGTTTGAGCTCCGCGAAGATCGACTTGATCGCGCAAGATAATCAGTCGCACTTGAGCATCGCTGGATGAGTTGCGTCCCATCGAGACGGGTTGCGAAAACACTAACTCAAGTTCTTGAGCGTTTCCTTCCATATGCCAAATGGTGTCTTCTGTCGTTTTGGCTCGACCGCGAAGTCGAACACCTCCATCAATCCGAGCAACTCGACCATTAAAAAGCAATTGGCCTTTCCACTCGATTCGAATCGGTTCAATCCACTCGATATTGGAGGCCGATTTCGAAGTTGACGTCCTTGCAGAGTTTTTGTTTGCCATCGCTTCAGGAGGAATGACGATAAAGCCGGGTTGTTTCATCTCGACTAATTGTTCGCGCTCGTTGAAAGTAATCTCGGGGCCCTCGAGCCATCCGCTGCCGATCTGAATCTTGGCAGGCTGTCCAGAAATTTGAACGTTTGCATTTCCACCGTCGGTGTTCATTCGGACCATTTTTCCCGTGATTGTCAGTGGCAATGGAGTCGTCACGGATATTTGTTCGCGAGTCATCGTGACATCGCCATCAATTACCAAGTCATCAATCGAGGTTTCGTTACCAACCATCACGACGCGAGTTTTCAGCGTACGACCGGTCACGTTGATTGGTACTTTCGGCTTCAATGTCAGATTGTCCTCTGGGGGAGCCTGCGGTCCAAACTGTGTCGTTGCTAGCTGTCCGAGGCCTGTCGAATTGTTCTGCGGCATGGGTTGGATTGGGGTGAGTTGCTTTGGCGATCGGACAAGGTTCTGCTGGGGAGGAAGAACTGGGGCCGATTGCGAATCGGACGCGAGCATTGGATAAATAAACCAGCTTTGCAAATCTTGGATTTGAGCTCGCAGCATCGGCGATTTGACGATGACATCGCCGCTGGCATGAATTCGATTGGGTAGGACTTGAGGAGGTCGTCGCGTAGGATCTTGCGCAAGCAAGCGTTGTGATTGTGCGGGAGACAATTGAAACAACCAAAGGTCGAGTTGTTCTGCGGAGAAGCTGCCTTGGCGGTCGCTGCTGGCGTTCGCGCTTCCGTCAATGGTCAGTCGGTCTTCTAAGCCGTCTGGTTGAAGCGTGAGCGTATTGGACCAGTAGAGTTTCCATTGATCCCCATCATCGGTCCGCATTCTAGCTTGGCCAGGACCATCGGCAAAAACTTTGCCCATTCGGGGTTGCTGTTCGGATTTTGCGAGCGTTAACGGAGTTGCTGGTTTAGGTTTTGCGAGAGCAAGTTCGGAGTT
>JANMNK010000840.1:0-1802 GCA_031373875.1 Pirellulaceae bacterium
GCAGTGGGCAATCGGGGCCGATGTAGTCAAGACACTCAACACGGTCAGCACTGAACTGATGGACTCGCCGTCAATTAACGGTGTGGCGACAAACATGTTCTATTGCGGTGGAATGAAAAAAAGCAAAGCACTCGTCGCCAACCTGCTGACGGAACTCGGCTTCGCACCCGTCGACTGTGGTCCTTTGCAGTCTGCCCGCTACCTGGAACCGTTCGCCATGCTGCTAATCGATATGGCTGTTAGGCAAGGTTTCCGTGGCAAATGGTCAATGCAAATGATGCGCGAGCTAAGTTAAAAAAGTACGCATTGCGCGACACACACTACCGAAAAAAACAGTTTGCAGCGGAACTCGAATTCCAAGCCCGACGATCTTTTTGTTCGGACAAACTTGATCGAACATCGCACCAGAAACTTAAGATTCACATTTTTAAGAAATGCCGTATCGCGTTAATAGTTGCCTGCGAATTCTCCATCGGAGTCAAATGACCAGCCTGGGGAATCACGGATAAAATTGCCTGCGGCATATCTGTGACCATCGATTTCATCTCAGTAACCGGCGTCATGACGTCGTCTTCCCCACAAATTGCCAACGTTGGTAAGTGGATCTGCGGGAGCTTGGACGTAAATTCCCTTCGAGAAGCCATCGCTCTTTGAGCGAATGCGATGGTGGTCGGCGGCGTGTTCTCAAACATTCGCAGTACTTCGGCGACCAACGCCAAATTGTTATCGCGAGTGTGCTGACCAAGCATCTTGTCGATCATTGGAAAAGTCACAACCTTCGTTCCGACTTCCAACACAAGCTTCGCGGCATCTAATCGAATTTGGCGACTGGCGTCAGTGTCTGCGGAGGAACGGGTATTGCAAAGGATCAGGTTTTGAAGCTTGTCAGCAAATATGTCCCAAAACTCGAATGCAACATATCCTCCCATCGACAAACCGATCATTGTGATCTTTTGCCGAATCTCCAGGGCCGAAATCAACTCACCTAGGTCCTGTGCCAGGTCGGCAATTGAAAACGGTTCCTTTTCATTGGCTGCTTCGCCAAAGCCGCGTAGATCTGGAGCTATGACCAACCAGTCCTCTCGCAGGTCTTCTATAACAGGATTCCACATTTTTCTTGACAGGGGATAGCCATGAACAAGCAAACATGGCCGACCGCTGCCAGCAATGGTCAAGGGGATCGTTCGATCTTTCAATTTGACTTCAACATTGTCGACAAAACTCAAAGTATCCCTCGCCGCTTTCGTATTCAAGGAGATGTTGCAAATCGACCAACCAATTGGTCATCCCACTTGCGATAAGATGATAAACTAAATCTTTAGTCGGAGTCAGATATTGATTCTGATAGCCCGCCAATTCATCGATGGTTGTTAGTTTACGCGAGCGCCAGGACGGAACCAACCACACGATCCGCGTAGAGCGAATAAGAAATTGCAACCCGCTGCTAGACGCCAAACTGGGATAACAACACAATGATCCACGATATTTCTCGACGTCGTTTCATCCAATCATCAAGCGCATTATCTGTGGGCGCTGCAGCATCCCTGACTGTGAGCGCTGGATTGCCGGTGGTTCAAGCTGACGACGTGCAACTTGCCGTAGGCTCCGTTCAGTTTCGAGATGAGATCGAACCGCTCGTCCGCCTTCTTGAAAATACTACACGTGAACAGATTGTCGAGCGGGTGGTCGCTGAGATCCGAAAAGGACTAACTTATCGCGAACTATTGACTGCTGTTTTTTTAGCAGGCATCCGAAATGTTCAACCTCGACCGAATGTAGGATTTAAATTTCATACTGTCTTG